>NZ_FOFD01000007.1 GCF_900110865.1 Natrinema salaciae | reverse complement strand
GGAGTCCGCGCCGTGGGAGTTCGAGCGGCCGACAGGCCGCCGTAACATGCTCCGGCAGCGGTACGAGGATCTCGCGACGGACATCTATCGGGAGGCGCTGAAGGAGTCGACCACGGCCGTCTACGACATCCTCCGGGTGATCGCAGAACACGATGGAGCGAACTACGATACCCTCGTCGAGCGGACGGGGCTCGCGAGATCGACGGTGCGGTACCACGTTCGCCGACTCGCCGAAACTGGCGTTGTCTCTTGCGAGGGCAACCCGGTGATGGTGTTCTTCGTCTCCCGCGTCGTCCTCGAGCGGGCCCGCGAGATCCTCCGCGAAGTCCGCCCGGAGGATACGCCGGAAGACATGGACGAACGGGCTGATGGACGCCGTGAGCGTCGTGAGGAACAGCAGGAGGCCGACGACGGGCAGACGGACGTGGACGACGAGGAACCCGACGAGAGCACGCACACCGAGACCGAGATCGGCTTCGAGTACCTCGAGCGACTGAGCGCGTCGATCCATGACCTTGCCTCGCTCCGCGATCGCGGGCGGATCGACGATCGCGACGTGAGAGTCCGCGTCGACGAGCTGCCGCCACCGCTGCAGTAGGCCGTCGTCGGTCCGGTTTGCGTCGCCGAATAGCTGCAGCACGCGCGTTCTTTCCTTTGTTTCTCGACTTCCTATCAGCGTAAGTCACAGTCTCGCTCAGTACACTCCCTTTTCGAGCGGAGTATCACTTCCACCAAGGTGTTAACGGCAACAGTCGGCGAGATCTGGGCCAGTTTCACCGACTCGAGGAGACAATAGAACCGGCGAAGTAGCAGTGAGTGATGCCGATTTTGGCCGCTTCAGCGGTTGGCTCGGGTGTCGGGGTTGCCGGGTACCCCTACGGTAGGTGCCCCTAAGGGGGCGGGGCAATTGCGCGGCGCGCAGAGCGCGCGCCGCGCTAGCGAAAACCCAGACCGGCCGATTCGAGACAGTACAGCGGTGCTTCTCTACCGATTGGAGGGACGGATCCTTGATAACGAGTATTGCCAAGTCCGCTTAGGAGGGACGGAATTAGATAATAGCTGAGCGGCAAGTACAGGTGAACCTATTATCATCGCACCTGCCATCTATTCGCGTTAAATTTGACTGAACCTATTGTTCAGAATCCAAAAGCACTTATCAAGAGCTATATCAGAAAGGGTTATGAAAAGACGGGGACTTCTTGCTACAGTTGCCATGGGATCAGTTGGTCTTGCAGGATGTACTTCCGATTCTAAGGACAGGGACACCGATACCGAGAACAGGAATCCCGAACAGGGCCAGAGATATTCTTGCTACGACGAGATGATATACAGATTAAACCCGATCGACATATATGAGGATGTGCCAGTAGCAATAGATGGTCTATATGATTGGTCCCCTGATAAATCCATACCGCCTGTACCGAATTTAATTCGTCAGTTAGTCAATGGAGAAACGAAAACGATTGAGATGTCAGAGATAGCACCTCTTGAAATACTACCGTATTTTCGAGATGGAGAAAAAGTATATAAATTTAAAAAAATATTGAAGAATAAGGAGCGTATAACTGCTCCAAGCTATACCGTCCAGTACACGAATACTTCCGCTGAAGATGAATACACATATTCGTTTTCCGATCTCCCTGCTCATGATCAATGGCGGTTCTATGAGGAATTTGTCACGGTGCGAAACGACTGCTACGCCGGTTATTCTGATCCAGAGAAGAGAGAAAATTCGGTGATGGCCAATAGCAACCAGGGCCTTTATATCGGATTCCCGTATGATATGTCTCTAACCAAACAAGAATCAGAGATATACTATAAATTGGATCTGAGAGGTGACTCATCTCAACTAACTAAGGAAATACAGTATTCTGCAAATATAATTGCAGAAGATAGAGGTGGGTTTGATACTGAGTTCCAAGATAGTTATAAATATTGGACTCGGCTCACCGACCTGGATGAAGATGTAAGATTATTAGTAGAAGAGGCAATAAACGGAGAGTTCAGAGAGTGTGTAACTGGAACAGAAACAGAAGATATTCGCACCACCGTTGAGAAATTTGAAGAGTTGATTGGAGTGTTGAAGGAAGAGGAAAGGCGCAATAGTAGCCGGTTTAGATCTACGTATCCGAAATACATTCAATATAATGGAAATTGGTATGAATTTCACAGGAAAAGGAACCCTGTTCAGTGACACTTCTGCATTGGGCATTGTTGTGAACATTTCGCGGTGTTCAGCTATCTCTGAGTGAATAGAAGACAGTGAAGTGTCTTTCCGATCGACTGCTCGGGGTTGTACGTCGCGAAGATCAATTTCCCGAATATGAACACGAGTCGAGTACACCCGTGTTCATATTCGATCGATTTTCCTTGAGATCGCCCCAGCCGTCACGTCGATCACGTCGGGGGCTGACCCTCTCTTTATAAACTGGACTCGCTCAAGTGAACCGAAAAAACTAGGAATAGCGGGTTGTGTTCACGGCCATGTCTCAAAATGAGACGCCCGGATCAGTTCGAATCCGGACCGACGAAGGTAACGAATGGCGATACGATGCTATCCAGAAGGCCGCAACGTTCTACGACTGCAACCGATCGAACGCCGTCGCGTTCGCCTGCTCGGACATCGACCAGCTCGTCTCGGCAGCGCGACGCGTCCTCGAGCGTGATGATCTCACCCTCGAGCAGCGCCGGGAGATCGCCGAGACGCTCTCAACTCGAGCAGTCACGTTCGATGTTGAGACTGAAGTCGGTGTCACCACTAATTGACTCTGCTATGTATTCGAAATCCACATGACTGAAACAGCCGCTCGGTAAGACTGCGAATGCCGCACGAGATTCTTTTCGATCTGTAGCCGTCGTGAACGGGGAACTAGCCTTTCCAGACGTGTTTTCACGAAGCGGTCCCGCAGTGAACGCAGCGAACAAGGAAAACCCACGAGAAAAAGATGGCTGACTCTGAAGAAGTATTTATTAGCCATAATTTCCGGATAATTCATCCTTTATCCGGCAACTCATACGAGGGACGCTCATCTGTGTTGTTGTGACAGATTCCAATAAGGAAGCATACGAGATGCTCATCGACCGTTATCGAAGATTTGTCTCCATTCATGATGCAAACGGAGTTCTCCTGTGGGACGAGTATGTGACGATGCCAGAGGGAGGTCGTGCTGTACGAAGCCAACAACGGGCAACTCTCGAAACGCTCGCCCAAAAACAGATCACGGACTCCGAGATCGAGGAACTGCTCGACACTGTCGACGAGGATCAACTGACTGATGCAGAGGCTGCGAACGTTCGGGAGATTCGACGTGAGTATGAGCAGGCAACCGGCGTACCGACATCGATCAAGGAAGACCTCTCTGAGCTAACGTCTGAAGCACATCCTGCATGGAACGAAGCCAAAAATACGGATGATTTCAGCGTATTCGCCCCGTATCTGAGAAAGATCGTCGAAAAGAAACGTGACTACGCAATCGCGGTCGATCCAGACACAGATCCCTACGAAACGCTGGTCGGTGAGTTCGTGCCCCAACTTGACTTCGATACGGTCGAACGGACGATTCTTGGGGTGAAGAACGAACTACTTCCCCTTCTGGAGGAGATTCATCGATCAGACGTCAGCCTCAACACGAACGCCGTTCACGGCGACTACGATGAAAAAGAGCAGTTTGCGGCGGGGCGTGACTTATTGGACCTGATAGGCTTCGATTGGGATCGTGGACGTCTTGACACGTTCGATCAGCCTGGGACGTTCGGGTTCCCATCTGATGCCCGAGTCTGCACGTGGACTGATCGAAGCCTCTACCAGACGCTCTATACAACTGCTCACGAGGCCGGTCACGGTCTCTATGCGCAAGGACTCCCCGAAGAGAAATATGGAACCCCGCTAGGACAGGACCGAGGCACCTTGGTCCACGAATCTCAGGCAGCATTATGGGAGAACCGAGTGTTCGCTCACCGGACATTCTGGGACACCTTTTTGCCAACCCTCAAGGAGCGGTTCCCGGATATAGATGCACCGGCGCAAGAAGCCTATGAGAGCGTGAACTACGTGAGAGAGCGAAATCCGGTCTGGGTTGAGGCCGACGAACTCACTGGGCAGATCCACGTGTTACTCCGCTTCGAGATTGAACGCGACCTGATCAATGGGAACATCAACGTTGAGGAAGTGCCAGCGGTGTGGAACGAGAAAACGGAGGAATACTTCGGCGTTCGTCCTGACACGGTGGCCAAGGGCTGTTTACAGGACATCCATTGGGTACAGGGAAATATCGGTTACTTCCCAACGTATACACTCGGTAACGCACTGGCAGCACAGTTCACTGCCGCTCTCGAACGAGAACTGGGAGACATCGGAGATCTGATCAGAGACGACGAAATTGACCGCATTCTAGAGTGGACCCAGGAACATATCCATCGACATGGACGACGATACACGACTCCGACGCTTATCCGGCGGGTAACCGGTGAGTCTCTCTCCGCAGATGATTTCATAGACTATACGACTAGAAAATATTCTAAACTCTACGACCTGTAGGGGGATCTACTGTCCACGTCGTTCGTGCCAGCTATCGTGCTGAATATATCCGCTGTACTGAACGATACGTGCTTCACCTATACTTCGCGATTCAGTGGATCATGTATGAGATCCAGAACCATTCTTTATTATCCGGAGTCGAAAATCGAGTCGATCGAAATTTTCGCCTGTTCGGTTCCACGATGATCGCCGCCGCCGTGCCACCGGAGTAGCGGGAGATCGCTCGAGTTGACCATCTTATCGCGGAGGATCGTGCAACCGGAGGACCCATGTGGCCGGTAAACGACGAAACAGTACCAGCCGTCGTGCCGCCGGAGTTTCTCGTGATACTCGCGGTAGACCTTCCAGTTGCCGGGCTGGCCGTCCGCGTGTTCGTGCATCGTCGACTTGATTTCGACGGGTGTGCCGTTCCCGAATCTTGCGTCACGCCAGCTGGCCCGCTTGAGTTCGAAGCGACGCTTTTCGGCCATCCGTTTCTCGACAGCGGTCCCGAAGTGGTTCGCTCGCTTCGAGCGATTCACACGGACCACGCGCATCGCGCGCTGTTATATATATTCCTCCGCTGGCCTCGAGGTGCGCCCATCGTTCGCTTTGCTCCCGATCGGGAGCGTGCGCGGTGGGCCGTGGGCGGTGGGCCTCTCTCTAAGGGGGGGCAGGTTACGCTTTACAGCTTTCCACCCCGACGCAGTCATGCAATCACCCGCTCGACGGTGTCAACCCAGTCTCGCTTCTCGCCGCCCTCATCGATGTCGTTCCACCAGTTCGAGACGGTAGCATGACTGTACGGGACGAATTCAGCGGTTTCGCGGGCAGACATTCCCTGTTGACGACACTCTTCCATCGTCCAGGCGGCGACCCGTTTCACTTCATCTTCCGCGATCGCCGGGCCGTCGTCCTCGCTCGAGGGAGCCGACCAGGACCAGTCGGCCTCGTCGTTCGTGTGGGGTTCGAAGTCAGCGGGCGGAATACCCGTGAACGGCCGCGGGTCTACGTCCTGCAGTTTCCCGCCGGAGATCCGATCTGCGACGATCGCCTTCCCCTTCTGGTTGCGGTCGGGCTTCTTGATGATGGTGCCGACGCGCCAGAGCATCGGGTGAATCGACGATTCGTCGTGACCGATGTAGATCAGCATCCCGTTGTACTTCCGGATCTTGAACACGAGCGGCCCCATCAATTTCCGGACCTTCTGGCCGTCTTCGCCCGCGCCAGAGGCGTTCGTCGAGAACTCGTCACCGACGAACGCTTTCGGTCGTTGTGAGTTTTCGACCGGATCGCCGTCCTGGCCGACCCACTCCTCAAGCAGCGGGAAATTGGGAATCCAGCCGTCTTCGACGGTGCCGTCGTCACGGACCCAGTCGTCGTTGCGCTCAAGCGTGCGGATATTCGATCCGACGAGGAGATTGCCGTCGACCCAGCGATCGCGCAGCTGTAGGAGGAGGCACGCGAGGTTCGTTTTGCCAGCACCCATTTCGCCGAGCACGACGATCACGGGCGCGGGCCCGGCGACGATCTCCTGGAGGCGAGTGATCGCTTTGATACCCGAGAGGTCGGCCTGTTGGCTCGGGTCGCCGATATAGTGTTTCAGCGTGAGCGTGTCCCCGTTCTCGAGGGCGTCACGGGCGGTGTGGCTTCCCTCGCCGCGGAGGATATCACGGTTCTTCTGTACGTCCATGTACGTCGCTGCTGCTTTTCCCTCCCACCGGTCGGGATCGTGGTGGAGCGCACGGACGGTCATCTGCCGGTCGATCTGTTCATCGCGGACGAATCCTGAGTGCGGGAGGACTTCGTCGGGAGCGCGCCCGTGGTTGTCGTCCTGGTACTCTCGGAAACCGCCGACCGTGTAGTTGTCCTGTTCGTCGCTCATCGGTCAGTTCCTCCGTCGGTAGCTGGCTGGTTCGCTCTCGATTCGTCCGCCTCGACGGGTGTCCGCGGACCGTGATCATCGGTATAGTCGTCGACGTACTGGGTGATGTCCTTGATCTCGTCTACGTCTCGAGCCTCGGCATCGTCTTTCGCCGCTTCGAAGCGATCCTTGACAGCTGTCCGTGGATTCATCAGCCCTCGCTCGTCGGCCTCGGCTTCCTCGTTGATCACGTCGCGCTGGATCTCGAGACCCATCTTCGAGATCCGTCCACGGAGTCGGTTGTACTCGAGGAAGGCGTCGACGAGATCGCCGTGGACGTCCTCGAGCATGGCCTTGATCGTGACAAGTTTGGAGTCCGCGAGTTGGCTGAAATAGCAGCCTCGGACGACGAGTTGGTCGGTGTCCTCGTGATAGGTGAACTCGCGGACTTCGAAGGCGTCGCCGTCGTTGCAGTGGTACGGGGATGGCCCCTCGACGGTCTTCTCCTTCCAGACTTCAGGCGCGACGTAGAGTTTCCGCCGTGTGTCGTCGACACCGTTGATGTGGTAGACGGTTTCCATTCGTCGGTTTCGGAGCTTTCGAGCGCCGGTAACGAAGATCGCGATCAGCGGCGGTCCCAGGAGGATCGCCGCGGCGAACCAGCCGAAAACGATCGGCGGGATACCGGGAACCGACGGCCGAATCCAGAGGATCGCGATGCCGACCGAGAACAGCACGGCGAAGACGAGTAGCTGGGCCTCGGCGACGATGTAGGTGATCCGATCCTTCCAGTTCGCGAACGTCCCGCTCGTGTCGCTCATGCCTCACCACCTCGGTTTCTGAGGACGATACACGCCGCGAGGTAGCTGTTTCGACGCTGCTGTGCGTCTCGCACTTCGTCCCACAGTTCTGACTCCAGGAGTCGGTATCGCTCGTCGTTCGCTTTCGCGATTGACTCGTAGAGTCGGCCGTTCAGATCCTGTACGGCGTCGTCCCAGTGGAGATACAGTGTTTTCGGGTTCATGCCTCGATCACCCCGGTTTCTTCGGAGTGAACGACGTACCAGGCTCCGAGTGCTGCACATCCGACGGTCATGACGACACCGGAGAACAGCCCCGTTTCACCGCCGAAGTGACGGAACGGGTTCGACTCGGTCGTCCCGGTCGAGACGATCGCGCCGGTTCCCTGCTCGAGGGACTGTCGGGTGGAGATCGCGACGGCGGCCCCGTCCCGATCGGCGACGACGAAGGTGACTGTCTGGGTGCCCTGCTCGAGCTCACGTTCGGCGTAGTTGAAGCTCGTCGTTCCCTCCTCGAAGGCACCGGCCTCGGTGAGCGAGATCGTAGTCGGTTCGTCGGCCTCGATCTCGAGGGAGAACCGGCCCGGTGAGTAACTCCAATCGATAACCCTCGTCTGATTGTCGATCGTCTGCACTGAGTCGTCCGGGGCCTGTGCGACCGTTTCGTTGGTGACGTTGCCGTCCTGCGCGGCGACTGGCCCAACGCCCATGCCCATCGCGAGCGCCACTGCCACGACGGTGGCGAAAATGCAAACCCGTCTCATCGGTCAGTTCCCCACCCCCGGAATGAGGTCGGTCACGAACCCGACGACGGCCAGAACGACGACACCGATGATACTGAGTCCGAGCCACTGACCGCCCCCCTCGAGTCCGAATCCGTCGGGGAACAGCGGGCCGCCGCCTCCGCTCTCATCGATAACTACCTCGATCGTCTGTTCGCGAGCCTGTTTCTCACTCTCTCGATTCTCTCGGAAGATGTCCCGAGCTTCGCTCGGACTCGTGTCACCAGTGACAACCGCTCTCGAGTCGAACTGCAGAACACTACCACCGCTGTTGATTCCTTCAATCGTGAACGGCCCAGTGAGTTCGACAACGTCACCGATCGTGTTGCCATCAGCGTCCTCATACTCCAGTGCCATGTAGATGCTACCAGGGTAGACAGACGGGTCAATCTCAGTGCCGACAGGAAGCTCGGTATCGGCCACATCGCCAGTGATCGACCAACCGAGTTTGCCGTCGAACGACGTCGTCCCGTCACCAGCAAGTTCACTACCGGAGTCGGTGGTGTTGTTGGCAGTAGTGTTGTCCGTCGTGTTGCCGTCACCGCCGTCTACAGTGTCAGCGGCGGACACGTCGAACGAGACACGTGCCGGTTCGACGGCTTCAGACAACCCGAGCGACCTGAAATACAGCGCTGCCTCTTGCCAGCTATCAGCCTCGGCGACCGTATCGAGCATGGCACCAGTAGACAACATATCAGTCACAGACAAATCACCAGCCTCAATACCGTCGTAATGCGTCTCAAGCAGAGCCTCAATCTCGTTCATGACCGTGGTGTAGCCGTCCTCGATCTCGGCGAGCACGTCAGCGTACTCATCAGCATTCGCGATCGGCTGCCTACCACTCAAGTGGTCAAGATCGTAGTCCTCCGCGTTCACGCCGTCGTAGGCGGCTGGGTCCGGCTCTTCGATCCCGACGATGACGAAGTCATACGAGTTTCCCTCATAGTTATCGGTACCAGGAGTATTGAACACGTCCCACTCAATTTCACCGTCAGTGGTACCACCAGTCTCGTTTTTGTACATGACCGGCACAGTCGACCCATCATGTAGTTCCACCTCTCTCTCTTCGAGATCACCGTGCGTCTCGGGATTGTCGTACGTTTTGCCGGTGTACGGGTTCCGAGTGTACAGCACATTCAAATCGATCGCAGGCTGGATGATCTCCTCCGAAATCGAATTAACACGGGTTGCGATCGACTCCTGGGGAATCGCGAACCTCTCCGCAATAGCATCCTCCGCTGCATTCCGGGCATCTTCCCGAGTTCCGCCGGTTGCAACGACCTCATACATGGACATAATAGCCGCCTCGCGAGCGGCATCCTGCAGGTTGCGACCGTCGCGCTCAAGCGACGCCAGAAGCTGCTCGTCGCTCACCTCGTAGATTTCGCGCGCCTCGTTGTAGATCTCGAGGTGATCCTCGAACTCCAGGGCTTCTTCGACGCCATCAACGTCACTACCATCGTAGCGACCAGCGATGTAGCTAGCAGCAGCGACCGCAGCGACAGCTACCAACAGATGGGGGAACGCAGCAGCACGCCCGATTGGCGAGTATCGCGGAGCGAACTGGTCGACGGCCGCCGGAGCCGAGACCATCGTCCCGCCTGCGATCGCCGCGCGCTTGAACAGCCCGCGCCGAGTCATGCTCGAGCCGGCCGCGTCTAACTCGGTGGGCTGTGGGCTTTGGGCTGCCATTAGAGCACCCCCGAAGCGATCGCCGCGTCCCTGTACAACTCAGCGTTCGTACTGTCGAAAATTCCTAAATTCATGGGTCTCACCTCGTTAGTCCCGCATCGTGTACACAGCCGCCCCGATCACCGCAAGGCTGATCACCCCGATGCCGACGAGCATCCCGTTGCCTTCGAGGCCGCCTCCGCTGCCGATCACGCCGCCAAGGAAGCCAGAACTGTCATCGATCGATGCGGTGTCGACAGTCGCGGGTCCGGTGACGGTCACTCGGTACTCGTTACCCAACTCTAGAGAGTCCGTTTGGTTGAACTCGGCCTCGGTCGTGTTGCCCGGATCAGACGGTATGACGCCCTCAAGGGCGACTGTCGCGTTCGCGGGATCAGCCGCGTACTCGGTTTCGTTGTAGAACACGACCGCCGCGGAGGTATTCGCGGGGTCCGTGATCGATTCGTTCCAGTCGACCGAGACGGTGATCGGCTCGGTGTCGTTGGTGAGCTTAACCGTCTCGTTCGTACTGTACTTGCCAGTCTGTGCACCGCTAATTCCTGCGAGTCCCGCGGTCACGACCGCAGCGAGCAGTAGTAGAATCCCGATTCGTTTCGTCGACGACGAGTGGTCGTTCATATCCCGAACCACCTACTTGTAGGCGATGAGGTAGAAGCCGGCTCCGTTCAGAAACACCATGAACCAGCCCAGCGGCCACGTCGACTCGAGAGTGACGGCGACGGCCGGCACGAGCGCCGAGAGGATGTTTAGGATGAACATCAGCAGCAGGACGACCGTCTCCATGTCGGTGTAATCGTCGATGGTCGTCTGGCCGTTCGTCACCCAGGCCGTGACGACCGTGACGATCGAGACGACGAAGCCGTAGGTGATCTCGGTGCCGTGCGACGAGTAGAGAACCCCGGCAAAGCCCGTGTTGAACGGCTCGTTCAGACTGAACGTGCCGACCGCCGCGACGGAGAACGTCGCGAGCACGAACAGCGGCGCGAGCACGCTGTCAATCAGGTCAACTCCGTCTTCACGCCGTACCGCGCTCGGCACAGCGTTCTGTGGGAGGCTAAGTGCCATACGGCCGATCGTCAACCCCACCCGTCTAATATCTCAGCTATTTGGCTAGTCATTAAGTATAATAGGTAACGAGTTGCCCGCCGGATATGGCGATTCGAAAACTGCAGGAAGTCGGTGGCGGGTCGACTGGTGTAACCATCCCGAAAGACGACCTCGTCCTCGAGGAGATACTCGACAAGGACGGGCAACTCGACGGAGACTATCATGCCCATGTCAACTACGAGGGCGAAGGAGAGTGGACGCTGAAGCTAATCGAGTTTGATACCGACGAATGAGAGAATCCACTGAAACCGGGTCCTTGAGACTGACCCCCTGGGGTTGCTCGCGAATGTATACAGAGGCCTTGATGTATGCACCCTGCCGTGGGCGATGGGCTCGCGGGGTGCATAGAATCGGGGCCGATCCGGCTGGCCCCCGCCGTGATCACGCTGAACTCCTCGCCCCCATTCATAAAGAACCGCCCAGTCGCTCACCTGCGAGCGACGCGAATCGACCCCCCGTACATACCTTCGCTTAAACCATGGCTAAACGAACCAGCCTGAAGCTCACTGACGAACGGCAACGAAAACTCGACCGTGCGAGCGCGATCATCGCCGAAGACGAGTACGACGACCCTCCAATGTCTGTCGTGATCGACGCTGCGCTCACTCATCTGCTTGAGTCGAAGGAGAATCTCGACAGCGCTCGAAATGAGTTTAATCCTGAAATGATACAGACAATCGCAAACACACCAGTAATCGGACTTCAATATCGGACTTGTGTTGAAAGCCGATATCGTTAGTCAATACCAAGTGCGGAATCTATGACTTCCTGATCATCTATACCGAATTCGTCAATATCTTCAACGAGTTCAGTAGCCTGCCCGACGAGCCTGTCGAAGACAGCGTCAACAATGTGTTCGAGGTCGGTGAGAAAGCGACCAATCCTGTCTCTAGATGGCGGTTTGTCGAGTCCGCAGTAATACCAGACAAGGCCGTTCTGAAGTTCTCCTGTAACTGGGCGCGTACCGTAGACATCCTCGTAGTAGCAGTGCAGAAAGCCACGAAAGAGATCTGGTGACTGACGCACTCGTGTTCGCCCCCGGCGAGCGGGGGCGAACACGTCGTACTCCAGCAGAAACTCGAACGCAAGATGATCAAACAGCGGTACTGTCTCGGTAGCCGCCGCATCCAAGAAGTCGTCTACCGATGCTACGTCTTGCAGGGCGTTGGTACTGCTGGACACAGTTTCCAAACCCTGCGGCCTCCCACGGGAGGCTTTCCATGATACGCTCCAGTGGGAGAAAGATAAATTTTATATACAGTAAGAGATAAAATGTTGACTGAGTCATGAAAGAAGGCTATAATGATATCAATAGGCGTAGTGTTCTCAAATCAACTAGCGGTCTTATTGGTGGCAGTCTCATGGCTGGCTCCGCCGCTGCGGCAAAGGACAAGAAAGCGATTGGCAATCAGAAAGCCAACAAGTTCGAAAAACTCACAGATTCGATCACGGTCGCCAACGGTAAGGCAAAAGTGAAAGGTCAGGTGAACGCACTCGGGAAGGAAAAAGCGAAACGTCGGACATCTGGGAAGGAAAAAGTTGAGATCTCTGCAAACGGGAACTCGCTCACATTCACTGCCCAAAAAATTGCTAAACAAATGAATGAAGGTGTAGAAAAAGGATACTGGAAAATAAAAGAGAGTGCCGGCGAACTTGACGTTGATCTAACCGAAAAAGGGCGTAGTCGATTTTTTAAGAGTGACAACAATCGAAGACGTCGGTTCCAGGCCCAAAGCCACTGTGATGGGAAATCAGAGATTAGCGGCGACGTGGCCTATCTTGATGACGACGCCACTGATAGTATTCAGTGGGGAAGCGTGTTAACTGCCGGCACCTTCACTATCGCTACTGCGATCGCCGGCTATTTTGCAGCAACTGCATTGGCGCCGATTGTGATGGCAGCGGCGGCCGTCCTCGCGACGGTGACTGCGGTCTATATCAGTTTGACTAATGAAGGATGTGGCATTAAAATCGGGACTGATTCAGAAATCGTATCTTCACAGCATTGTGACTGCTAAGACTGGTACTTCCCAACCGACGTAATCAGCTGAATCGTATCGACGAGTTGATCATGAGAAAGTCTGCGTCTGGATGTGTTCAGCATCCGTTTACAGCCGTCGTCCGACCGCGAAAGGGTGGGCGCGACCTGCCCGAACAGTTCACATTCCAGACGTTCTGTGGCTGGATTCGCCACGAGCTAGAAGCAGAGGTAGCGCGGCGGTGGAAGATCGAGACGAACGTATCGGCGTCCCGATGCGTACGCTCCGGTCACGGGCTGGCCGTCAGCCCGCGACCTTGGGCCGGCGAGTCTTCAGTAACAGCACTCGTCAGAAACCGCTTCAACTCCCTCCTTCACGCTGAGGTCAACACTCAGTTTTCAGCGTACCTAAATACTTTATACGCACCACATCAAAATCAGATATGAAATATAATACCGAAAACTCAGTAGTTTCACCGGATGGATTGGGTCCTCGATTCAGCGTGCTCGTCGGCAGCTACGTAGCCGCGCTGATTGCGCCGACGCTTACTCTGTTCACTGTGGAGTATTTGGGCTTGCGCAGCAAAGTGCTTGCATTCGCCGTTCTAGGAACGATTGGTATTACTATCGGTTCCGGGACGGCATTCCTAATAACCGACAACGGACAAATAGCCTCTTGGCTGAACTCTGGTTGGGTAGCCTGGCTCTTCCCGCTTTTCGGTCTCGTTCCAATGATGGCTTACCATTTTAGTGTCCTCGAGGTGGTCGCTGTCTATCTCATCGACCCGGCTGCCATCCCCGTGTCAAGTCTCGTCGGCGCGACTGGGTTCCTACTCGGGATTGTCGCAGCAGTGGCAGGTGAGATTGCCATACTCACGGCTCGTAATCGGGTTGCGTCTTCCGCTATCGCATCCGAGAACGTCCTGATAGAATGGACTTCCAGGTGGCCACGGGCTCACAGAATAAAAGTGCAGATATTCACCATGGTCACTGGATTGGTCCCAGTTGGGCTACTTTCATTTTGGCTTCCTCCACATCTGACTGTGTTAAATGCTCTCGTTGTCGTCATACTTGTTGGTACAACAAACACACTGCTATCTGATAGAGCGTATAAGCTTACTCCGGCTGGGTTAGAGCAGCGTCGGAGTGGAAGTGGAAAGTTGGTAACCTGGCACCAATTTATACCAAAGTCACAGATGAAATATGTTACAGTATCGAAGAATGATGTAATATTACATCGATCAGGTCTTTTACCGAGTATTCGATTCGATCGAAACGATCTCCGGTTTGATGACGAAGAAATCATCAACAATCTCGAAGGATACCTTGATAGACGAGAATAAGGTGACACAGATTCGTCCCATAGTGTGATAACCCTGCCTCACGGAGCGTCTTCTTGCCCTGTGCTTTCGCCTCGTCGTCGCTATCACAAACTACGAACGCGGAGACAATCCGGGAAGCACGATCATCACGATATGAGAAGAGTTCTATGACACCCTCGACGATTTGTTACTCACCGATGGTCCACGTCGACTGGTACTCGAGGGGCAGCTCGTCGACGTCGAGAATCTCCGCGATCTCCGCGGCGGTGAGTGAACCCTCCTGGTCGGCACGGCGGATCAGCTCGGGGACACACCCGTTCGGCTGCGCGGTCGTATCTCCCCGCATCTTGAGGTAGTAGTCCGCAGCCGCGTCGAGCGCGCCCGAAACCGTACTCTCACCCGTCGCTTCCTTCAAGTACGTCCACTTTCGTTCTCGAGCCTCGGTTTTCTGGATTCGCATCGCGATTTGCACAACCCCTTCGAAATCCTAGGATTTTCCGGTGACTCAAATCACGAGCCCATATAAAGAGCGCCCGATCGGGGCCGGTGGCCGGCGTGATCGTCGCGACGATCGTCCCGGCTCGCGGTTGATCTTGCACACCCAGACTCGAGATCGATGTGCAAAATCGGGAATCGGATTTTGTCGACGTGCGACCCCTTGAAGAATTTTAAGTTATACATCGTTGCATATCTTCTTGCGAGGATTCCAATGACTGGTAACAAAGCCAAAATATATGGTTTAAATTGAAAACACTCCACTGATAAGAAGTGCAATCGCAGCATAATCTATAAAACTAAGGGTAAATATTGTGTAAGACATAATCTTGAGGAACTTCTTGTATCTGTCTACAGCAAAGAAAGTCTCGGCTTGAGAAATCCATTTTAGTAGAATGGGCGCATCGTACAGAAGGGTCACCAGTATGAGTATAATACCGAATAGATGAAATATTGTAGCCATAGCGATCAATATTAGTAGTATGATTTTAGATGATGCATGGGAGATATTATAGAGGTCTAGCATTGACAAGACTGCGGCAAAATGCACGAAGGGGCTACTGATGCCAAGGAGAATAAGACCCGTAGTTGTGAACATTAGGATATTCTCATATGAATCTACAAGCTTTGGATCGGGTGTATTCTCAGATGACGCTAGTTTATATATCTGCCACCCATTGATGTTTGATATGCTATCAATTCCTGTTTTATCCATAGATTTAGATAATTTCTCAATCTTAGCTATTGACTCGATATTAGCTTGCTCCATGGATTCAGTTAGTCCTCTAATATCGGTTCGGTTCATAGCATGAGCTAATTTCTCTGTGTTAGCCTGTTTCATACTTTCTGCTAAATTCTCAATCTCTTCTACTGTCTCAACACCAAGCTGATCCATAGCATCAGTCAGCATTGTTATTTCTATCTTTCTCTCAGGAATATTTTTGTGATATGATGTTTGTTCAGTATGCAGGTTATGATATTCGCGAAAGACAGCAAATAATCCGACTAACCAAAGAATGCTAAGAGCAAAAAGCGATTCAATAAGTATTGTCAGAATATCCATATGGCTTGTCACCATGGCGCTCAATACAGTTCTTAGGAATATTTAATTATTTTATAAAGAAAATGCACAGTATTTTTCCATGGTATTAAAATAACAATTCAAAAACATAGCTATTATTATCCTAGTGTGTCAGAATACCCCACATGAATCGTGAGAGTCGGCTATCGACCGGGGTTGGTATTTGTTCTGGGTCTTTCAGTATACTACCTGAGACGGCAAAAAATACCGAAGCAGTTGAAATGTTTTATTGTGAATACTATCCGTTATCCAACTCAAGTTGAATTATCATGTTTGTCAGGGCGTTACTTGGGACTTGAAAGGTGGCAGTGGGTGAGCTTGATGATCATTGCTGTCGCCAATACCGTCGTCCAATCAACGCTCGTGGTTGCGACGGAGGGGTCACCGGGAACAGATCACCAACCCGTGAGTGAGGCTGCACTCGCCTACTGGGAAGGCAATACCAGCGACGAGTATGCAGGTACCCGATCGAGTACGAACTCGAACCTACAGCGGAGAATCCAGACGTGGTAATCAGATGGGTTGACGAGATCGAGCACTGCGGCGAAACCACGGAGACGGAGATTGCTGGCTGCGCTCCGATCATCACTGATTCCACGACATCATCCGACCGGGTCATCATCCGAGTCGAAACCGGACATTCGGACTCGGCGACCAGAGAAATAATAAAACACGAAATTGGCCATACGCTCGGACTGGAACACGACGATGAGCCGCAGGACGTGATGGCCGTCGAGGAACACAGCACTGACAGCTAGGTGAGGTGTGCCTCGCCATTGATCTGTTCTCACACCGCACATTGCCTGTGATCAGCGGTGCTTGAACCATCATGATTTCTGCTCGAAACAGCATCCGTTATCAGCCATATAAATCACTGAAATAGGCACGGATAGTTCACCCAGTAATAATAATCGTATCCGATAGATGTTAATAGAAAAAGTAATTCTTAGGAACTATGATCTCAGACGCTCGAGCCCTCAGACCCTCTCATATCCCGAGTGACCTCTATCATCGAGATGCGAAGATTGAACAGTTGGCTGACGCACTTCGGCCAATCGCAGACGGAGATATAGGTCAGAATGTGCTGATCTTCGGCCCGAGTGGGACGGGAAAGACCACACTTGCGAGGTTCGTTGTTCGCGAACTCGAGCGCGAGACACTCGATTTCCGCTGGGGATACCACAACTGTATCCGGGTCGTCGAAAGCCGAGGTCCTCCACGGGATCATGCGTGACGCGGACCTCGGTGCGAACCTCAAGAAGTTGGGCTCGCCGACGAGCGCGTTCGTCGATCGACTTCGCGAGAGCGACAAGCGCGTCGTCGCGATCGTCGACGAGGTCGACGTGCTCGAGGACGACACGACACTCCAGGCGCTCATCGACATTCCGAATGTGACGATCGTCGCGATCACCATCGACGAGGACGACCTTTTCGCACACCTTGATTCTCGCGTTCGGAGTCGACTCCGAAGCGCGGAGACGATCACACTTGACCGGTTTACGCACACGCAGTTGGTCGATATTCTGCAAGCTCGTATCCGTGCCGGACTACGGCCGGGAACGATCTCTACTGACGCAATCGACCACATTGCTGACGTTGCTGCAGGAGATGCTCGCGAGGCGATCGGCATCCTCCGTAGCGCCGCGAAGGCCGTCTCAAGGAACAGCGATCGCTCGCAGATCACGACCAGCACCGTCGGCGAAGTTCGCACCGCCGCTCTGGAAGAAATCCACCTCGAGCGCGTCGAAGATCTCGGGACGCACAAGCGGTTGCTCTACGATATCATCGAATCGGCGAGGGAAGTTTCCGGCTCGCAGTTGCACGAGACCTACGAACAGCGCGCGCACAATCCGAAGGCGAAGAGCACCCGCCGCCGGTACCTCGCGAACCTCGAGGAGAAGTACGGGCTGATCGAATCGAACGGAAACGGGAAAGGAAAAGTCTACGCCGTCCCCGACTTCTGAGTTTTCCGTTCATTCCGTCCGTTTTCCGCTCACCGGAATAGAACCGTTCTATGCTCTGATATCGACATCGAGAGCCGTTTTCGCCTATTTTCCGTTCAGCCCCGCTCTGGTCTTATTCGTATCTGTGACTTTCACTCGCTCATGTCTGTCAGAACAGACCACTCGAGATCGAGCGAATCGCGGTTACGCCAGGAACTTGACGACGGACGTTCCGTCGACGTCGAGATCACCGGCTCGCCGGACAACAAGAAGCGAATCGACGTTCGGGTCGAGCGTGGGCGGCACTGGGTTTTCGCCGTCCAGGATCAGACGGCTGGTCTGATCATGACGCTAAACGCGGACGGCCAGCGCGTCGATGACGAGATTCCCAGCTGGCTCGAGCCGCTACTCCGACGGATCGGACTCGAGGGGATGGAACAATGAGGCTACAGGTTCTCGGCGATCCACTCGCACCAGGCGTGAAAGTCCTTCGCGCCGCACTGGTTAGCGATCGACTGCATCGTTCCAGTCGGGATCTTGTCTTCCGAGTGCATCGGCACAGTGACGATCCGGACCTCGTCTGTTTCGGGGTGGTCGTACCGAAGCTTCAGGTGACTCCCCTTTCGGTCGACCGGTCTGTAGCCGTGATCCTGCAGGACTTTCGCGATTTCCTGTCCGGAAAACGTCGTCCGAACCATCTACTGCATGAATTCGGGGAGCTCCTTGTCACCGCTCGCATCGGGATCGAGTCCCCACTCCTCGAGGTCTTCGTCGGTGACCGGCTCACCACCGCCCTCGTGCAACTCGAGGGCTTCCGCGAGCATCGCCAGCGCTTCGGACTTGGTATCTCCGAACGATGCAACACCGCTCTCGAGGTCGACGGCGGTGATACTCCCGTCGTCCTCGTGGACGAACTCGACGCCCTCAGTGCGGTCGTTGCGCGTTGCACTCGCCATATAGTTTCCCGTAGGGCAAAGACGGTGATAAGCGTTCGCTCCGCATCGAACGCGTCAGTCCTCGGCAGGCTCGAGTTCGCTCGCGTCGAGATCCCCCTCGAGATAGGCGTGACCGTCGTCAGTGATTCTGTAGTAACCTTTCTCGTCAACTCGTTCGATAAGCCCTGCAGAAGCGAGCGGGTTGAGCCGCTTTTGGACTGTCGTTCTTCCCTTGTCGATGTTCCAGGCAATTACTGCAGGAGTAAGTCCGAGTCCGGTGTCGAGAGTTTCGAGGATGTAGTCATCGGTTGGCAACTGCATCCACTCCCCCCGGTGTCTCATTACCGGCGAATCGAAGACTTACCGTTTACATGCCCCGGTGTGCGTTGCTGGCACATCCAAACACGCTCAAAAGTGAAACTAATCAGTGAATGGTTTTATTACCATAGGGTAGAGACTGGTTTGGTAACGCGAGTTTCACGTGGACCCGACTGTCCGTTGGGTCCGTTCGGAAAATGCGGGCCGGTGTTGATGGCACCGGGTCCGCGCGGCTCGCGTAAACCAGGCACGCAAGCCATGTACGACGACAGTTCGCGGGGTCTTGAAAGCCCCGACACGACAGACGCATCGACCGTTTCTGACCAGCGACTTGTGGCCGACGGCGGCACGACGTGGGGTGATCTCACCGGGTTCCAGCGTGACACCCTGGAGGCAATCGCTCGCCTCGAGCACGATGACGAGACCAGTTACGGGCTCGCGATCAAGCGTCACCTCGAGCCCCAATACGGTGAGGTGAACCACGGACGGCTGTATTCGAACCTCGATACGCTCGTGGAGCGCGGGCTCGTCGAGAAGTCCGCATTCGACAAGCGAACGAACGAGTACACGCTCACGGGCGATGGCCGGAGGCTGCTACGCCAGCGCGTCGAGCGCCTCGCAGATACCTTCGAGATCGAAATTGGTGTGACCGACGGTGGTCGGAATGAGTGACGAGTTCCTCGCCCTGGAGGCGCAACTCGAAGTCCTCGAGCGGCAAGCCGATGCGGTCGAACGACAGACCGAGGCCCTCGAGGCGATCGCGACGGAGATGCGCTACCAGAACGCGGTCCTCGTCGAGATGGTCGCCTGTCTCGACGACCTCTCGGCTCGCGTCGACGAACATCACATGCCGGACCACCAGCCGCACGATCGGTCCGGACCCGCGCTGCAGACGTGGATTCAGGATCGGCTTTTCGAGCGCGACCAGCTCGAGGACGATCACCCGCAGTTCCGCTGGGGCAGCCCGGAGAACTGGAACGGTGGTGATCGTGATGAGTAGGGACCGCCGCCGGCCCGAACCCGAGGACTTCACCCCTCGCGAGGCGGTCCGCCGGTATCTTCGCCGACGGGAACCCGATTCGACCGAGGGGAGCCTTCACGGATGGGAGTACCGACTCAAGCTCTGGATCGAGTGGTGCGAGTCGATCGGCATCGAGACCGTGGGTGAGTTGCGCCCGTACGATATGGACGAGTACTACGAAATCCGGGCGTCGGATGTCGCCCCGGCCACCCTCGAGGGCGAGATGTGGACGCTGACGCAACTCGCCGAGTTTCTCGAGGACCTCGGTGCCGTCGAGGATGGGCTGGCCGACGCGGTCCGAATTCCTGATCTCGACCCGGAGGATCGATCGAACGATACGAAGCTCCACACTGAGGACGCGGCCGCGTTGCTCGAGTTCTACCGGAACAGCGAGACGAAGTACGGGACGCGCGCTCACGCGTTTCTCGAGCTAGCTTGGTTCACCGGCGCGAGACAGGGTGGCCTCCGGGCGCTCGATCTCCGTGATGTCGAACTCGGCGAGAATCCGTACGTCGACTTCCGCCACCGCCCCGATACCGGGACGGCGCTGAAGAACAAACTCGGCGGTGAGCGTCCGGTTGCGCTTACGGACGAAACCGCGGCTGTCCTTCGGGAGTATCTGCAGAACGACCGATACGATGTCCACGACGACCACGGTCGACAGCCGTTCCTCGCGAGCGCCCAGGGTCGCCCGAATAGTAACACGCTCCGGGTTTGGAGTTACCTTGCGACTCTCCCCTGTAATTTCGAGCCGTGTCCACACGGGCGGGAGCGGGACGCGTGCCAGTACACAGAGTACGGTCACTGTAGTAAGTGCCCGAGTTCTCGGTCACCGCACCAGATACGGACTGGTTCGATCACGTGGTTTCTAAACCGCGGATGGCCGCCGGAAGACGTTGCCGAGCGGGTCAATGCGAGCGTGAAGACGATCGAACAACACTACGACAAAGCCGACCCACACGAGCGGCGTCGACGCCTCCGAGATCGGATGGAAGAGCGCCGTCGCCCGCTCGTGAATCAACTCTCCCTATCTGCCAATGACAACTGAATCATACAAAAATCGAAATCGGCGTATAGAAGCCACCGAGGGTATCGATAATAGCGGCATCTCCGCGCTGCGCCGGCCCACTGGATACATATCCTTTTTCCCACCTTTCCTCACATGTAGCGGCCGCTCTACGGGGTGGTCTGCGTGACGATCGCCCCGTGGTCAACGGTCGATCGATCGACGTGTCTCCACTGTGGTACTCACGTCACTGATCGGTTCCGTCGCGTCTTCGGTGACGACGACCAAGCCCATCGCTGCGGCGACTGTGATTCCGACATCCGACTGAGTCGCGGCTCCGACGCTGGCCTCGGCGGTGGGATTCGTGTCTCGAGGCCAGCGTCCCCTCTATGGGATACTGTGACCGCTCGAACAAAACCGTCTCAGATACGTACGTACGACGAATTGTGAGCTTTGGTTGCGATAAAAAACGATAGATTACTGAACTACCACGGATCGACGTGTCCGTCGGCCGCAACACGGAGTTTTGGGTCCATCGCATAAGCCGGCCATGCGTAGGTATCGTCGGTAATTTCTGTCTCGGACCGGATTTCGCAAACACCATTCATCGATGTGACGCTTTGGGCGTTATCACCGTCGCCATCAAAGTACACACCGAATTCGCCTCCAGAGCCTTGGTCGAAATTCTTTGGATATACTGTGCCATCCTTGACATAATAATTGCCGCCGACGCTAGCACCGGATCCGTTCGGGAGCGTCACGCTAGCACTAAACGTGTGCTCTTTTTCATCAATCGATTCTGAAGACTTCGGATCAAAGTCAATGACTCGGAAATCGTCGTCCGTTACGTCGACGTGAGCTTCCATCTCCTGGATTGACACCGTATATCCGGTTCCCCCCTCGGGATAAGCCGTCAGGTGGTGCCAGATGAAGTACACGTACTCATCATCGATCTGATCCACTGCACGGTAGAGCGTCAAATGGCCTTCCGCAGTACCGTAGTCAACAGTCCCAGACCCGTTCGTCAGGTCAAGATCGGTGCTGAAATGCGCAACGTCGGTCACGTTCGATGTGTTAACATCGTTAGACTGGATCGTGACCGGTTGCGTGCCGTTGGATTGCGTCGTCAGCGAGTTACTGCTGAGCGTTGCAGTTGCCACACCAGTATCTAACTCACCTTCCGAAATATTCCTGTTAACTGGTTCATTGTCGCCATTCTCAGCCGCTCCCGTTCCTGCGAAGAGTAGGCTTCCCGCGATAGTTGTTCCACCAATTTTCTTGAGTACGTTCCGTCGACCACGACCATTGTTTCCGGACATTGCGCTCAGAAATGGTAGTTGGTTTTCATTATATTTTGTTACTGTCTTCTTCACCAGAATGTCCGGGGAGATATTTTATACGAAGGGGCCTCGATCTATTGTGGATGATTATGAACTATATACTTGCCTAGTTAATTATATAAATATGGAGTGCACACCTTCGTTAGAGAACGGCACCAATCGAGATCGTCGTCTGCTGGGTCCCACGGTGATCACCGCTGCCGTGCCACCGGAGTAGCGGGAGATCGCTCGAGCGGACCATCTTATCACGAAGAACCGTACAGCCAGAGCGCCCATGTGGTCGGTAGACGACGAAACAATACCAGCCGTCGCGACGCTGGAGCTTCTTGTGGTACTCTCGGTAGACCTTCCAGTTGCCCGGCTGACCGTCAGCGTGCTCGTGCATCGTCGACTTGATCTCGACGGGCGTGCCGTTCCCGAATCTCGCGTCGTGCCAGCTCGCCCGCTCGAGATCGAACCGACGCTTTTCGGCCATCCGTTTCTCGACGGCGGTCCCGAAGTGATTCGCCCGCGTCGAGCGGTTCACGCGGACCACGCGCATCGCGCACTGTTGTATATCCTCCTCCGCTGGCTTTGCGGCGCGCGCCCACCGGTCGCGATCCCTTCGCTGGTTCCATCGCGGCACCACTCTCGTTTCCGCTGTTTTCTACGAGTTAGATCGAGCAACGGCGCTTTTTAGTTTCGAAAATGGGTGTACCAAAGCGACCCCGGCGATGAGCGCCTGCGATGACGTCCCCGAAATCCGTTCATAGTCGAGCGTCCCGCCACGTCCTCGAGCGGGATGGGTTCGCGCTCGAGCAGCGCCGGGACGGTCGCTCTCACCGGGGAGGAACGACGAGTATCAGAGGCTCGTCTGGCCGGTTGGCCGAATTAGCATTTCGTTGATGTCCACGTGTTGTGGTTGCGTGGTGGCGTAGGTGATCGCACGGGCGATATCGTCGGCCTCGAGGGTCGGCAGATCCATCTCGCTGAATTGTTCGAGGACTTGGTCGTCCGGAATGTGTGTCGGGAGTTCCGTATCGACTGCACCTGGTTCGATGATCGTGGTCCGGACGCCGTCGGCCGAGACCTCCTTGCGCACAGCGTCGGTGAAGCCGTTGACGCCGAACTTCGTGGCGTTGTATCCGCTCGAGAACGCGTTTGTCATCCGACCGGCGACTGAGGAGACGTTGACGACGTGGCCTTCGCCTTGCTCCCGCATGATCGGCACCACGGCGTGCGTGAGGTTCATGAGACCGATGAGATTGACCTCGACCATCTGTCTGAAGTTCGACCGGTCGGCGCGCTCGAGTGGTTCGAGGAGCATGACGCCGGCGTTGTTGACGAGGATATCGATCCGTTCGTACTCGTCAGTGACCGTCTGGACGAGCGAGTCGATATCGTCCTCGTCGGTGACGTCTGTCTGAACGACGAGGGCGTCGCCACCGTCCGTCTCGATTCGGTCGGCGAGCGCTTCGAGTTTGTCGACGCGACGGGCCGCGAGGACGACTGTTGCACCTTCGGCAGCGAGCGCCGTTGCGGTCGCTGCTCCGATTCCTGAGGACGCGCCAGTGACGATCGCAACCGATTCAGTGAGTGGCATCGTGCCCTGCTCGTCGCTCGTCGAATCGTCGGTTTGTGACATCACCTGTTCGTTTTCGCGGGATAGAGGTGGCTGTTATGCTAGGCAGTAAGCCCGTTTATATAGGGGTCCGGTCCGAGCGTCTGTTTCACGAGTTGGTGTTCGGCTCGGCGGAGGAGATTCGACACCGATGCCGCGGAAATGTCGAGTTCGTCGGCGAGTTGGGCGGTCGACGTGCGCCGTGGCGAGTCGTAGTATCCACGAGAGAACGCGAGCGTCAGCGCGGTGTACTGTCTGTCGGTGAGGCCGAACTGAGTGCGTTCGTCCGGGTCGTCGGGGTCCGAATCGATGCTCAGCAGTTCCACCGGCAGGTCGTTCAGTTCGCATCGGTCGCGAAAGATCGTGAACGCGTCGTAGTCGGCGAAAACCTTCCGTTCTCGCCAGCCGTCGCCGGTAATCGTCGCCTCGAGGAGTGCGCCCTCGAACGCATCGGGATCACAGCCGTCGACCCGTAACGAATCGCCGTCGATGAACACCTGGTAGAACCAGCCGTCGCCGGTCTTCCCGATCGTCGTCGTCTCACGGATCTCGTCTTGGGCGTCGAGTTCACGTTCGAACGCCTCCCGTGAATCGGCGTCGACACTGACCATGAGGCAGTTCCAGCTCTCCAGCGGAATCGAATGGGGTAGCGAAATCTCACCGCTCGGAATCGATCTCGCGAGACCAACGAGCGGGAGCGACCTCTCCGAAAGGAGGATCTCTGCAACGATAGCCATAGTATGGTTGTTGGCGTTCGAACATATAAGTCCCTGCAGAACGGATCGCGGGGCCGTAATTGTCCGCAGCAGTGATTCGATACGATATCTCTCCACGGGCAGTCCACTCCACGGAGCACGGAATGCGCGATTGGACAACGACCGTTACCAGCAGCGGAACATGAACGAGGTGGCGAACGCCGCTATCAAGGAGAAATCCGGCGCGTTCGTGACTGCCCGCACAAGAGGGACGTGCCAGCAGCTATCTGCAGATACGAACTGCTCGACAGCATCTCCATCAACTATCAATCGTCGGTACCGACTCGTCTCGAGAACTGTCTCGAGTCGCTATTGCTTGAAGTGCGGCCAGTTTTTCTCGGCGACCAGCTCCGTCTCGCCGCAGCAGCCACACTTCGCAGGTGCATCGTACTGGTGACCGCTATCGGTTCGTGCGGAGACCGTGCCGGCGTGCATCGTCTGGCAGGCCGTGCAAACGTACTTTTCCGGGAGTTCTGGGGCGTGAGCCATGGAGATGGTTCCCGTGCCAACAACATATAACCGGGGTGCGACTCACGCGCGGAACCGCTGCAATAACCGATGCCGACGCGCTGAACGCGTCACCTGTACCACGCGACCCGAACCCCATCCATCTCGAGGGAATTCCGTGCCGAGTTTGCGCTATGTGTTCAGCACGCTCGCCAAAACCAACCGCCGTTTGAGGGGGCCAACAGGGCCGAAAGCGATGCTTCTGTATCTTCGGCACTGAGTTCACCCTCGGGAGAGGCGCGCCCCCGATGGTAATCCGACAGTATCCCCGATCGGCGTCGTCCGCCTGCCCGCCATCGATCAGAGCGTTTCGGCGTTTCGCGCCTGTTCGGCGCGCCGGTCGGCCTGCGCCAGCCGCTTCTCCGTCGCGTTCGAGAGCGACGCCGGCAGCTCCCCGCGCGCATCCTCGAGCCGGTTCGCCGCCCGATCGAGGCGCTCGCGGACGGCCTCGAGCTGGTTCTCGGTGTTTCCTCGCTCGCCGTCGCGCGCCCGCTCGGCGGCCCGCTGTGCGGACTCGGCCACGGCCGCGAGCGCCCGCTCGAGCCCGGTGACGCCGTTCGACGAGCCGTCGTCATCGTCGGCGGTGTCTCCGTCTTCGTCCGCGAGCGCCGCGACCGCCGCCTGCGTCTCTTCGGCGATATCCGCTACGAACTCCGAAAGCGACGCCGTCCCGGTCTCCGGCCGCTCGATGCGGACCGGCGACTCGCTCGCGGGGTCCGGGTTGACCCGGTAGGCACCGACGGCGTCGTCGCCGTCCCGGACCTCGGTCGTGTACGCGCCGCCGGTGTGGACGTAGACCGCATCGCTCCCGTCGACCGACGATTCGTACAGCCGGCCGGCGAAGTCGTCTTCGACGGCCACCCTCGAGAGATCGGTCTCGGCGTCCCCGCCGCCGACTTCCAGCTTCGTCGCGCGGTCGTGGGCGACCAGCGGAATCTCGCCGCCGACGCCGGCCGCCGTCGCGGTCCCGTCGTCAGCGACGGTGACGCGCTCGCTGTGTGGCGCTCGCCCGGCCCCGTTGACCGTCAGCCGGTGGTCGCCCGCCGGGACGTCCCGAGCGACGGCGACGCCGCCGAACGTCGGGATCGCCTCGGGGTCGCTCTCGAGCAGGACGACCGACTCGAGGCTCGTCTCGGTGGTGGTCAGCCCTTCGTCGGCCGGCGCGTCGTCGGTCGCGACGGCCTCCGTGACGCGGGTGACGACGGTGTTGATCGGCGCCGGGTCGCCGATGGCGTCGTAGCGGTCGGCCAGCGCGGCCCGGTGGTTGGGCGCGGTGATGTCCGCGGCCGGGTTCTCGTAGCGGGGCTGGCTCCACGGCGTCCCGGTCGTCGTGATGTGGCCGGCGACCGCGTCTTCGACCGCCTTCGGAACCGCGAACTCGAAGCTCAACTGCGGACCGAGAAACGCCGCGATGTGCGCGACGTCGTCGATCGGGAGGAGATCGTACTCGACGTCGGCCTCGTCCTCCCGCTCGCGGTGGCGGAACGTGAGTCCGGGCTCCCGTTCCGGGAGGTCCGTCGGCGGCGACGTCAGCGCGTCGAGCGACCGGACGGTGAGGTCGGCGTCGATCAGCGAGTCGCGGGTGACGGCGGGCAAGGCCTCGTGCTCGTATATCGGCGCGCCCTCGTACTCCGGGACGAGATAGGGGAGCCGCGATCCCTCGTCGCGCGGCAGTCCGTACGCCAGCGGGATCGCGGCGAGGTCGTCGACGCCCTCGATCGCCGTGTTCGTGATGTCCGCCAGCAGATCCTCGACGGCGAACCGCTGGAAGCGGTCGGGAACGTCGTTGACCGAGAGGGTGCTCGAGTGGGAGCCGAGCTCTGCGAGGATGCGGGGCGGCGTGGCGGGATCCGGGTCCAGGAACTCGTTGTTGGGAACGGACCGGGAGTGGGAGCTGGCGACGTACAGCTGCGGGTCGCCGGTCTCCGTGTCCACGAAGACGTGCAACACCTCCCAGTCGTGCCAGTGGAAGTTGGTCGTGAACTGGTCGAACACGGAGTAGCACCAGAACTGCACCGCGGCGAGCGGCGAGTCCGCGTACTCGACGGCACGGTAGAACACCGTCGGGTCCGGCGGCTCTCCGTCGCTCTGCCGTTCGTGATAGCCGTCGAACGCGTCGAACCCGCTGACGACGGTCTCGCCGTCGCGCTCGCTCGCGTACGGCCGCGGGTCCGTCGGAAACCACGGCTCGCGCGCGTCGAAGTACAGCGTCGGCGCGAACCGCGTCGCCAACTCCCGGGCCCTCTCTTCGTCGAGTACGTTCGTCTCGCCGTCGCGGTCGCGTTCGAGCGCCGAACAGCCGGCGACGGCGGCCCCGCCGATGCCGGCGAGCGTCCCGAGGAGGGTTCGCCGATCGACGCCGCTCGGGGACTCGGTTCCGTCGCTCACGTGTGATCACGACTCGTCCGAGCGAACGACGTCGGGACGCGCCCGATCGATCCCGTCATGGACATACCCCCCGATTGGGCATTCCATCAATAAGCCTTCTGTCCCTCGCGTACGGTCCGTTCGTCGGGCACGGAAGGCCGTCCCGAGAGCGCCGGAGACGACCGATTAGCCGCCCGAATCGCCGCCGAATTCGCTGCGGACTCGCGTCCGCTCGTCGGACGGGAGGCCGTACAGATCGAACACGCGGTCGGCGATCCGCCGGTCGAGGGCCGCGATTCGCTCGTCCAGTTCCGCGGTGCGAGCGCGGTCGTCGAGATACGCGTCCAGCCCGTCCGTAACGTCTGCGAGCCGAGGCAGCGTCACCGACCGCAGGCGATCGAGCGGCGAGGTCGTCTTCGTCGCCCGTTTCCTGAACCCGGCGAACCCCCGGCCGGCGTCGACGGCGGCGGGAACGAAGGCCTCGACGAGCGCCGCGTGGCCCGCGTCGATATCGTGCCACTCCAGCGCCGGGATCGGCTCGGTCTCGGCGTACCCCCACTGGTCGGTCTCGGGGGCGTCCGCGTCCGGTTTGTATCGAACGGTCGCCCGCAGGACGAGCGGTCGCTCCCCGGCCGCGATATCGACGGTCCCGAGCAGGAGGTTCGGCCACGTCTCGGTCGTCGCCGCGAGCTTCGTCGCTTCGACGCCGTCGACGGGCCGGCAGTCGGCGACCGCACCCAGCGACTCGCCGTCCTCGTACCGCCCGAGGTGGTCGTGGACGTCCGGCGAGAGCCGCGATCGCTCGGCCGTGGCCGCGAGTCGCTCGTCGACCGCCTCGACGAGCCTCGAGTCGGGGCCGTCGTCCATCGCGATGGGAACTGCCTCGAACGTCGACTGATTGATCTGCGGGAAGACCGAGCGGTACGCGGCGTGCCTGTAGTGGTGGTAGAAGTTCAACAGCGGCGAGTTCAGCGCGCCGAGCAGGTGTTTGAGTTCGTCGCTCGAGTCCGACGCGGCGTGGATCCCGTACGCCGACTTGATCGTGACGCGACCGGCGGCGTCGTAGGTCCCGACGAGCGACTCGCTGGTCTGTCTGAACACCAGCTTCGGGCTCCGATAGTACGCCTCGTCTTTCGCGATGTCGTCCGGTTCGACGTACCGAATCGCGTCGTCGTCGAATCCGTAGCGTTGCACCGCGCCGCCGGGGACGATCGGCCGCCCGTCCGCCTGCCGACTCGACGCCAGATGGTCGGCCCGCTTTCCGCACTCCTCGCCGCGCGAGAGGGTCGCGTACTCCTCGAGCGGGGTGTGGCGGTCGATCGTTTCCAGTATCGAGCGCGCCTCGTCGTCGAGGTGGATCAGGAACCGGTTCGCGTCCTGCCGTTCGAACACCCGCTGGGGGATCGCGTCGTACGAGAGCGACGTCAACGTCGTCCGCTCGGCCGCATCGGCACAGCGAACGCCGTCCTCGCCGTCGCCGCTGATGCAGACGACGGCACCCGTTTCGACGCCTTCGAACGCGGTTCCGACCCGAACGATCCGCGACAGCGACGTCTTCTCGAGAAGGAACGTCCGGATCGGCTCGTTCCCCTCGCGAGTGAGGATCGAATCGGGGACGACGAGTCCGACGCGGCCGTCACGAGACAGCCGAACCGCCCGTTCGTAGAGGGCGACCGCGAGGTCGAACTGATTCTCGGTCGCCTCGAACGCGTCCTCCAGGTAGGACCACAGGGCCGGCTCGATCGCCGCGCTGATATCGCTCCGGCCGGCCGTCGCGACCCACGGCGGGTTTCCGACGACCGCATCGAACCCCGGCCGCTCCCGCTCGGTCCCGTCGTCCTCGTAGAACACGTCGGGGAACGCCAGGGGCCAGTGAACGTAGCCCTCGGCGTCGGCCCGCGCCTGCGCGGTCTCGAACCACTCGGCTCGAGCGAGCCGCGCCCACGTCTCGTCGTCTCCCGCGCACGTCCCGTCGCCCGTCGCGGCGGTCAGCCGGTCGACCGCATCGGCCGGGACGTCCACCGAGCCGAACTCGCGGGCCGTCCGGACGTTCGCCACGGCCTCGAGTCGCCGCCGGAACCGCGGCTGCTGGACGTCCTCGGCCCAGCCGTCGACCGCCGCCGTCAGGTCCTCGATCTCCGCGAGCGATCCGCCCACGAGCGCGTTTCCGGCCCGCAGGTGCCGACCGGGGCGTCCGAGCGGCGCGTCGTCGACTCCCGTGCGAAGCCACAGCGACAGCCGCGCCAGTTCGACAGCGAGCGGATCGCAGTCGACGCCGTAGACGCACTGCCGAGCGACCCGCCGACGCGCCCAGCGGCTATCGCGTCCGTCGGGAACCGTCTCGACGCCCGCAGCCGCCGCCTGCGTCGCGTACGCGTCGGCGACCTCGCGAGCGAGATAGTCGACGGTGCGCGCGAGGAACCGTCCGCAGCCCATCGCGGGATCGAGCACGTTCAGGTCGAATATCCGGTCGGCGAACGCGTCGGCGAAGCCGGGCGAATCCGGGGCGTGTCGCGCCAGTACCTGCTCGCGAACGGCCGCGACGAGCGGCTCGAGCGTGCGTTCGACGATGTATTCGACGAGGTACTCGGGCGTGTAGTACGACCCCGTCGCCTTCCGTTCGCCGCTGTCGGTCGCGAGGTACACCTCGCCCGGCTCCACCGCGACCGCGTCGGCGTCGGCGGCACTCACGTACTCGCCGTCCTCGAGCGCCAGCGGCTCCGTGGCAACGCCCGGCTCGTACTCGAGCAGCCCCTCGTAGAGACAGCCGAGGCGGTCCGCGTCGAGCGACCCGTAGTCGATGGCCGTCTGGCCGTCGCCGCTCGGACCCGGCCGTCGCGTCAGTAGCTCGATCACGCGCCGCAGGCACGTATCGCCGACTGCGTGCGTGGCGAGAAACCGCGTCTCCCGCCGCCCGCTCTCGCCGGGATCGGTGCGGAACAGCCAGCACCGCTCGGCGGAATCCGCGGCTCGGGCTTTGGAGCCCTCGGTCAACGCGGTTCGCTCGTCGAACCGCTCGAACACGTCGTCCAGCCGCGACTGGAGTGTGGGTCGGCGATCCTGTGCGGCGCGGCCCGTCTCATCGAACTCGGCGGCGACCGCCCGTTCGATCGATCGCAGCCCGCTCGCCCGCCCGCCACTGCCGGCGGCCGCCTCGAGCGGCCCGCGGCCCCCGCTGTCGGCGTAGCAGACGACGAGGAGCCGGAACAGGTAGACGAGCGCGGCGTCACGGACCGACTCGAGGTCGCGCTCGTCGATGTCGTTGTCGGGGTGGTTCCGGAACCCCGCGACGAGCGTCTCGAGTGCTTCCCGGGCGTTCTCCGCGAGGTCGGACGAGCGCGTCCGTACGGCGGCCTCGCTCTCGCTGTACACGTCGTCGAGGAAACAGTCGCCGTCCGCGTCCTCGACGAACGCCTCGTGGCGGAACACACAGTAGAAGTACTTGAACGCCTCGAGGTCGCCGGTCTGGAGCGCCGTCGGTAGATCGATCTCGTAGTACGAGTCCGGTCGATGGCCCGTCGACGCGCGATAGAGTCGCCACATCCGACCGTTCGTCAGCACGCCCCATCGGGTGGGCGTTTCCCGGAGCGAGACGCGCATCCGGTGTCCGGGACGCTCCCAGTCGCGCTCGAACTCGCCGCTCCCGCGAGTATCGAGCGGTCGATCCCACCGCCTGACGTCGGCGACGGCGACCGCATCCGCGTAGAAGTCCCCGCCGCCGTCCCGTCGATCGACCGCGTCGCGAGCCGTCGCTGTGGCGTCGAAGAAGGCGTAGTCGGGCCGCTGCCGCGGTCGGTCGGTCCGGCCGTCGGCCTCGAACGGAATACCGAGCGTTCGAAACACCGGCCGAACGAACGCCGCCTCGAGCCGCGCCGCGGTTTCGGTCGCCGGCCCCTCACGCAGGCGCTCCCAGCGGTCGTCGATCTCGTCGTACGCTGCTCGAAGCTCGTCGCGGTCGACCGCGTTCCACGCGTCCGTCTCGGGCAGTTCCGCCTCGAGGTAGCGCGTCGAGAACAGGCCGCAATTCGTGCGGTACGTGGGGTCTCGCTGCATGCGTTGTCGGAGTGGTGCCGCGTCCGGGGCGACGGATCGCGTCGGTCCGCCCGGTTTTTCTACTACAACGACGAGTAGAAACTATACACGCAACTGTATAATCTTTCCCTGGCGCTGCCGGGGCGAATCGACGCGGTGGGTCGTAGTCGACCGCGGTGACGGATCTGCCGGCGCGGAACCGGCCGCTCGAGGTGACTCCGCGACGGCGGTCCCGCGATGCACAGTGCTGATCGGTGACCGGACACGTGATCTGGCCCGACAGTCCGGATTTCTCTCCGATCCGAAGACACTTCCAGCACTGCGTGATGGCTCACGTATGGGTCGACGAATTCGCCCGGATAGCGCGAGACGGCGCCAGCTGCACAGGCGGCTCCGTGACCTCGAAGCGGATCTCGAGGAGTGCTCGCGGCATCTCGTCCAACTGGAGAACACGCTGCGACACATCGTTCGGACCACGGACGACGTGACCATCGGCGGCCCCTGCCGGTGTGGCCAGAGCCTGTTGATCCTCTCGAACCAGTCGCTGTACTGTCCGCAGTGTTCCTATCGACGGACGGTCTGAACCGCCGTCGAGCACGCGTCAGACGTTCGTTCGTCGGCGTTCGCGACGGGTAATGGGGTCGGATGGTCACTCGAGGCGGAGCTGGATCAACGCCAGTTCGTCGGACGGGACGGCCGCCGAAAATGCGGCCTCGATCTCGGCCCAGGTCTCGGGGCGGTACGCCTCGATCCCGAAGCTCTCGGCGAACGTCACCAGGTCCGGCGTCGTCAGCTCGGTTCCGGTGTGTTCGTTCCGGTGGGCTACCTGTTTCTCGGAGATCAGGCCGTAGTCCTCGTCGTCGAACACGACGGTCGTAAAGCCACAGTCCAGCCGCGTCGCCGTCTCGAGTTCGGCCGCGTTCATCATGAAGCCGCCGTCACCGGTCCCCGCGACGACGTTCGCGTCGATCGCCAGATCGGCTGCCAGCGCGCCCGGCACGGCGATCCCCATGCTCGCCAGCCCGTTCGAGATCACGCACGTGTTCGGCTCGTAGGTCGGAAACGACTGAGCGATCGCCATCTTGTGACTGCCGACGTCCGAAACGAGCACGTCCGCATCCGCCATCGCCTCCCGCAGCAGCGGCAGGGCGTTCCTGACGGTGATCGGATCGTCTTCCGCCGGCGGCTCCGTCACCCCCTCGAGCAGCCTGTCGTGGAGGTCGTCACACCACAGCGAACACGCCCCGTCTGCGAGCCGCTCGTCGATCGCCTCGAGCGCCGCGCCCACGTCCGCGACGATCTCCACGTCGGGGTTGTAGTGTCGGTAGACCTCCGCGGGTTCGTAATCGACGTGGACGACGGTCTTCTCGAGGTCGGGGTTCCACCCCTGCGGATCGTGCTCGGCGATGTCGTAGCCCACTGCGACGACGCAGTCCGCTCGCTCGATCGCCCGCGCGGCTTCCCCGGCCGGTCCCGAGTCGAGCGTCATCAGCGAGGCCTGCTCGCGGTCCGAGATCGCCCCCTTCCCCATGTACGTCTCGACGACGGGGAGCCCGACGCGGTCGACGATCGCGCGAATGTGTTCCGACGCGCGGGTCCGGACCGCGCCGTTGCCCGCGAGCAGGATCGGGCGCTCGGCCTCGGTGATCAACCGCGCCGCTCGCTCGGCCGACTCGTCGTCCGGGTCCGGCCGCCGAACCGGATCGCGGCGCTCGATCGGCTCGCCCTCGACCGCTTCGGCCGCGACGTCCTCGGGGAACTCGAGGTGGGTCGCCCCCGGCTTCTCGTACTCGGCGAGCTTGAACGCTTTCCGGACCGATTCGGGCACGATCTCTGGTTCGGCGATCTGGGAGTTCCACGCCACGATCGGCTCGAAGATGTCGACCACGTCCAGCGCCTGGTGGCTCTCCTTGTGCAGTCGCTCGCGACCACCCTGGCCGGTGATCGCGACGACCGGGCTCTTGTCGAGTTGGGCGTCGGCGACGCCGGTCATGAGATTCGTCGCGCCGGGACCGAGCGTCGAGCAGCAGACGCCCGCCTCGCCGGTCAGCCGGCCGTGGACGTCGGCCATGAACGCCGCCCCCTGTTCGTGTCGAGTCGGAACGAACCGAATCGAGGACGCTCGCAGCGAGAACAGCAGGTCCTCGATCTCCTCGCCGGGGACGCCGAAGACGCGGTCGACGCCCTCGGTCTCGAGACAGGTAACGAGCAGGTCGGATGCCGTCTGCATGGTCGTCCCGTCCACGTCGCCGGTCATTAATCGTCCACCCGTCAGGAGCGTCGACACGGCGCTGTGCTGGTTCGTCGACACGGCGCTGTGCTGGTTCCGGTCGAACGCGGACGTACGGGACGCAACGGCGCTGTACCGTGCATTCCCGGCAGTGAACTGGGGGCTCGGATCTGCATTTCGTATCGCGCTCTTTCGTTTATCTCGGGTTGTCCCCCTGACGGCGGAGAAAACGTGACGGACCGACGACTGCGGTGGTCGTCGCCGAAACGGCGCTCGGCGGGAACGGTCTGGACCCCCTCGCGGCGGTCGACGGCGATGTCTCGCCGGGCCGACCTACAGCACGCGATCCGCTCGAATCCGCAACAGCACGCGCTCGGTTTCGATCGGATTCGGATACTCGTCGACGTCCATGTATCGCCGAGCTAGTTCGTCGATGTGCGCTCGAGCGCCGTCGGTCGTGATCTCGTCGACTTCGCCGATTACCGAGACGAACCGGTAGGGGTCGTCGGGGTCGGTCATGCTGACGCCGACGCCGGGATTGTTCTGGACGTTCCGTTCTTTTTGCCGGCCGCGTTCGGTATTGACCAGCAGGTGGTCGTCGTCCGCGTCGTAGTCGATCCACACCGGGGTGACGTGCGGGAGTCCGTCGCTGGTCAGCGTCGCGACGTGGGCGAACGTTTTCTTTTCGAACAGGTCGTGGAAGTCGTCGGGTATCGAAGCCACGGGAGTCGTACACCGGTGACGTTCTTGTGTGTGCTGCCTACGTCTACTGCGATCGAACGGTCGCCGAAACCGATAGACCGGACCGGTCGTCGGCGGCCGACCGCTCGATATGAGGCGATAGGGACCACGCAAGTGACGGCTGACGGCTTATGGATGTCGCTACTGATTACTTCCGTATGACTGATCAACAGCCGTCGACTCGCCGACGAGTACTGAAGCTAACTGGTGCAGCAGCCTCGACCGCCCTCGTCGCCGGTTGCGGCGGACCGGGCGGCGGGAACGAAACCGAAGACAACGAAACCGAAACCGAAACGGAGGAAGGAACGGGCAACGAGACCGGGATGAACGAGACCAACGAGACCGGGATGAACGAGACCAACGAGACTGGGATGAACGAGACCAACGAGACTGGGATGAACGAGACCAACGAGACCGGGATGAACGAGACCAACGAGACGAACGAATCCGAATAATCCGCGTCGACTGTTTTCGAGGCGATCGGGAGCCGACGAGCCGCTGGTGTAGAGCCACAGACGCGGGACGACGGAGAGCGGCGCTCCCGCGAACCGCGTGCCCCCGAGGCAGTTTCCCCCGACGCGGGCTCCGATCCACAACCGTTACTGCCTGTCGGCTCTTCCCACGAGTGATGACTGACGGACTCGAGGCGGACGTCGAGGGGATGGACGGGATCGCCGAGCGACGGGACGAACTGGCGGCCCGCGTCCGGACGCACGCCGGCGAGATCGCGCGCGAACTCGCGGTCTTGCAGGGCGGTGATTACGGACAGGAGACGTTCGACACCGACGGCGGAAGCTGGACGCTCAAGTACGAGGCCGGCGACGTACAGTACCTGCGATTCGACCCGAACTCCGGGTCCGAGACCTACGTCGTCTCGAGCAAGCAGCCGCCCGAACCCGAGCCCCTCGAGACGGCGATGGCCGACTACGGCGCGTTCGTGGCGGCCTACAACGAATACGTCCGCTCGTTCGACGGCCTGCTCGCGGACGTCCCCGACGAGTTCCCCGAGGTCGAATCGACGGCGGAGCTGGTCGCCGAACGGGACCGGATCGTCGACCGAATCCGCGACGTCGGCAACGCGATGGCGAGCCAGCTGCACCGGTACGACGGCGAGTACGGCACCTACGCCGCGACGCTCTCGGGCACCCGCTGGGAGCTGAAGTGGGAGGGCGACGTCGCGTCCTACCTCCGCGTCGGCGGCTCCGACGGCACCTACCTCCTCTCGCAGTACGGGCCGCCGTCGGCCCCCGAGGTTCGCCGGCTGGCCGAGGACGTCCCGAAATTCGTCGCCGACTTCAACGAGCACGTCGACGAACTCGAGGCGGATCTCGAGGGCGTTCGCCTCGAGGACGGATAGAGCGAATCCGCACGATCGCGCCTCGTGGCATCGAACGCCGAGTACGGTGTCCCTTCTGCCGTCCAGCGGTCCGTACACACGGACGCGGTGGCGGCGGAGCGTGCGTTGGACCGCGAATCGACTTCTCGAGGCGATGCGGAGCGATACCGAGCGGACCCAAACGCTCTATACCGGAATTAGTAGCCGTTTTGTACCGTCTGCGCCTACGATACGGTGGCGACGGCGGTCGCCAGAACTACCATGGACGGCTCTGCCCACGGGAGCGACGAGGGAACTACTCACGAGTACGCGGCCGACACCGACGAGAGCGAGACCGCGGGTGCGGTACTGTTCGATGCCATCGTCGTCCGCTACCGGTCCGCCAGTGACCGGTGTACGCTCGTCCCTCACGACGGCACCACCGAAGAGAAACTGAACAGCTGGCTGACGGCGGATCTGGAGACGGTCGTCGATCTCGACGACGCTCGCTGAAAGGGCCTGAGGACTGCGGCTCCGGCGGGTCACCGATGCGAGGCGGGGCGCTATCGGTCACGGTCGAAAGCGGTCGCAAAGCAGAGGCCGGGAGTCAGACGTCGACGTACTGGTCGACCCACTCCTGGCGTCGCTGCAACGCGCGTCGGCCCTTCGGCGTCAGCGCGTAGTAGTTCGTCCGTCGGTCGAGTTCGCCTTTTTCGACGAGCTCCTTCTCGACGAGCGTATCGAGGTTCGGATACAATCGGCCGTGCGTGACCGGTTGATCGATGTAGCTATTGATGTCGTCGAGAATCTCCTGCCCGGACGGCCGGTCTTTCCCTGCGATCACGTACAACAGGTCGCGTTGGAAGCCAGTTAGCTGGTCCATGGATCACCCTCTGAGTGACGACGTTCACCGCTCTGTGGCTTTGTTATAGAGCGGGTACGGACTACGACCGAACCGGAACGGGGCGCGTATGACCGTGCTCGAGTCCGAGCAAACGACGCCGGGCCGATCCGACCGACCGCACTCGAGGTCGCACGCGTGACGCCGCGTTTTTGACAGTCACCGCCGTAGCGACGGCTATGCCGACCGATCCACTCGCCTGGGAGACGCGCGAGCGACGGGTAGCCTACTCCTGTCCGGGGTTCGACATCGTTAACGAGTCCGTTCGACTGCCCGACGGGGCCGAGACCGAGTTCGACTACCTGTCGGAACCCGCGAGCGTCTGTGTCCTGCCGTTCACGCCCGACGGCGACGTCGTCTGTATCGAGGAGTGGCGACAGGCCGTCTCGCGGATCAGCCGCGGGCTTCCCGTCGGCGGTACCGAACCCGAGGACGCCGATCTCGAGGTATCGGCACGCCGGGAACTCGCCGAGGAAACCGGCTACGAGGCCGAGACCCTCGAACCGCTGGTGACCGTCGAGCCGGCCAACGGGATCGCGGACGCCGTCTTGCACTTCTTCGTCGCTCGGGGCTGCCGGCCGACCGCCGAACAGCGACTCGATCACAACGAGAGCATTCGGGTCCGAGAACGCTCGCTCGAGGAGGTGACCGACGCGGTTGCCGACGGCGAGATCCGCGACGGCCGGACGGTCCTCGCGATCTCGTACTACCGGCTGTTCGGTGATCGCCGAGGGTCGACAGAAAAATAGCGTCGCGACGGCGATCCGATCGTCGATCGCGAGCGGTCACGCGGTGTTGCTCGGATCGCTCCCTCGCTATCCCGTTTCGTTCGTCTCGTTCGTTTCGTTTGCGACACCCGTCTGGTTCGTCTCGTTCGTTTCGTTCGTCTCGTTCATTCCGCCCGTCTCGTTCGTCGTTTCGTTCGCCGACGGCTGTTGCAGCGATTCTTCCAGTCCCTCCGTTTCGCCGAGAGTGAGGCTCTGTGCGGAACTGTTCTCGACGACCATCGATCCCGCGGAGGCCGACGAGACCGTCTCGCCCGTGCCCATCTCGCTGACGTTGCCGGCGGTCGTCTCGTTATCGGCCGTCTCGTTGGCAGTCGTTTCGTTGTCGGTCGTCTCGTTGCCAGCCGTACCCTCGGCTCCGGCCTCGAGGGACCCGACGGTCATCGACTCGAAGGTGAGTTCGCTGAGGTTGAACTCCTCGATGGTCAGATCGTCGATCTGCTGGGTGCTGGCGTTCGTGGCGTTCGATTGGTTCCCGCCGTCTCCGCCGCCGAACAGCCCGCCGACGAAGTCGGAGATGCCCGAGAGGATTCCGCCTCGATCCTCCTCGACGGTCAGGTCGTTGATCGCCATTCGATCGACGTTCATCGACTCGATAGTCAGGTTCTGGATCTGCACCTCGTCCGCGTCCTCGTCGATCACTCCTTGCAGACCCGACTCGTTCCCGTCGGCGCTCTCCATACCGGTCGCGTTCGTCTCGTTCGTCTCGTTTGCCTCGGTCGCGTCCAGACCGTCGGTCGCGTTCGTCTCGTTCGTTTCCTCGCCGAGGTCGTCGATCGAGACGTTCTGGAGCGCGAGCGATTCGAAGACGACGTTCGTGATCATCACCTCGTCCGAGGACTGATTGCCCACGGACTGATTCCCGTCGCTCTCGTTCAGTTGTTCTTGGAGTTCTTGGTTGTCCTGTACGTCCAGTTGCTGGACGGTGAGTTCCTCGATCGTCGCGTTCTGAACCGTGAGGTTCTCGAGCTCGAGTGTACCGACCTGTACGTTCTTCAGCGTTGCGCTCGTGTCGCCCATGTCTCCGGCGTCGCCGTTCGCGTCCGCGTCCGTTGTCGCTCCGCCGACGAGGGCGGGACCCCCCGACAGCACGACCAACAGCGCGACGAACGCGACACCGATCGTTCGCGGTCGTGAAACCATACGGGCCGACGTAGGACCGTCGCCGAGCTAAAACGGGCCGACTGTTACGAGATTGTGTCGGAGAAAACCCCTGTTGTGAACGTGCCGTCGACCATTTACGACGGAGTCACGACTGCCGTTCTGCGCCGCGTTCGGACCGTGCTCCGAGCCGATATCGCCAGGATGGATCGTCGCGATCGCTGGGTACGTCCCGGCAGTGCGACCGTGTCGAACCGGTATCGATAGCCGACCCGGCCGCCACAGCGAGGCGTTACCGGCCACCGGCGTCGAAAATCGTTGATTTCCGCGACGAAACGGGACTCTCACCGGCGGCGGCGCTGTGAGAGTGGACGCCGGTCGCCGCTTGCGGCGACCGGCACCGAACGCCGTCCGCTCGAGTCGGCCGATCGTGCCGTCCGTGACGGTGGTATCGCGAACGCCCGCGACCGAATCCGCGCGAGCAATCAGTCGAGCCGGAGCTCTCTGGTCTCGACGGCGTCGCAGGTCGGACAGACGAACTGGTAGCGGACTCGCCCGCCCGAGGTGGTGACGCGCCAGCCGCCCTCGGTGTCGACGTAGCCACACGCCGGACAGCGCAGTTCCGACTCGTCGAACTTCTCCCGGAGCCGCTCGAACGGTGATCGGTGTACTGGCATACGTGTCCATACGCAGTGTTAACGTATATCATTCTAGCCCACTCGTCCGCCGGCTGAATCGTCTCCCGATCATAACGGTTCTTAGGCGTCCCGTCGTAGGGTAACTCATGACCGATGTCGACGCGGACCGCGGTGGCACCGTCGACGACGCGACAGGGGCGGCCCGTGCGCTCGAGCACGTGGTCGATCCGGTCGTGGCCGTCGCGGACGGAACGATAACGTACGCGAACGCGGCCGCCCGGGAGACGTTCGAACTCGGCGACGGTGAGCGCGATCCGGCGTCGGCACTCGACGCGTACTGGGATCGGCTCGCAGCCGCGATCGACGAGACGACGGTCGGCACCGCCCGGCGGATCGACGTCGCGGGTGAGCCGGGCAGTGCCCGCGTTCACCGCGGGGCCGACGGTGCGACGATTACGTTCGACGGCGACGACGCCGGTCGCGGAACCGACGTCGCGGCCGCGGACACCGACGGCACCCCGGCAGATGAGAGCGACCGGCTGGTCAAAGACCGCGCGCTCGAGGAAGCACCCGTCGGGGTCACGATCTCCGACCCCGACCGCGAGGACAATCCGCTCGTCTACGTCAACGAGGCGTACGAGGCGATCACCGGGTACGAATTCGACGACGTCGTCGGTCGGAACTGTCGGTTCCTGCAGGGCGAGGAGTCGGACCCGGACGCGATCGCCGAGATGGCGGCGGCGATCGACGCCGACCGACCGGTCACCGTCGAACTGAAAAACTACCGCAAGGACGGCACCGAGTTCTGGAACGAGGTGACGATCGCCCCGGTTCGGGACGAGAACGGCCGCGTGACCAACTACGTCGGCTTCCAGAACGACATCACCGCGCGCAAGGAGGCCGAACTCGCACTCGAGCGGCGGACCGCGGAACTCGAGTACATCCTCGACCGCGTCGAGGGACTGATCCAGGACGTCACGGCCGTCGTCGCTGGCTCGACCGACCGCACGGAGCTCGAGGCCGAAGTTTGCTCGCGGGTCGCCGACGAGGACGCCTACGAGGGCGCCTGGATCGGCGAACGGAATCCCGCGACGGGGACGATCGACGTCCGCTCGAGCGCGGGCGTCGACCCGGAGCGGGATACCATCGCGATCGACGACGACCATCCCGCCGCCGAAACGCTCGCGACGAACGACCCCGCCGTCGAGACCGTCGACGGGACGACCCGCGCCGCGTTTCCGCTGTCGTACAACGACATCGAGTACGGCGTGCTGACGGTCCGGACGGACCGCACCGTCGACGACCGCGAGACGGTTATCCTCTCCGCGCTCGCACGCGCGGTCGCGAGCGGGGTCAACGCCCGCGAAACCAGTCGTATGCTTGCGACCGACGCCGTCGTCGCCGTCGAACTCGAGCTGACCGACCAGGTCTTCGCACCCGTCGCCCTCTCCGCGGCGGCCGACTGTCGACTCGAGTATCGTCGATCGGTCCACCGAACCGACGACGAGACGGCGTCGCTGTTTACCGTCACCGGGGCGGACGCCGACGAACTCCTCGCCGCCGCCGAGGAACTGTCCGACGTCGACTGTCGCGTCGTCGTCGAGCGCGACGAGGAGTGCCTGATCGAACTCACCGGGTCCGACGACCTCGTCGCCTGGCTCTCCGAACGCGGTGTCCGCACGGAAGCCGTCGAGACCGAGGACGGTCGAGCGCGCGTGACCCTCGAGATACCCCGGTCGGCAAACGTCCGCTCGATCGTCGAGGCCGTCGAAGACCGCTACGCCGGGACCGACGTCGTCTCGTTCCAGCAGCGGGACCGCGACGCCGAGACCCGCCAGGAGTTCGCCGCCCGACTCGAGGAGGCGCTGACGGACCGCCAGTTCGGTGCGTTACAGCGGGCCTACCTCGGTGGTTACTTCGAGTGGCCGCGGCCGACGACCGGTGAGGAACTCGCCCAGTCGATGGGCGTCTCGCGGCCGACCTTCCACGAGCACCTGCGGACGGCCGAGGCGAAACTGTGTCGAGCGTTCTTCGGGGACGCCTAGTTCCCCTTCCGGTGACAGTCTCGGGACGGGACCTGTAGCCCGGGCTTAGCCACCAGAACGGGCGCGGACGGTCGCTGATATTTATGTGGGCCGTTGTGGGAGTGGGTGCTATGCTCACGCTCGCAACGCCGCTTCAGATGGGCGGCGGCGGATTCCTGTACTGGGCGGTAATTTTCTTCATCCTCGCGATCGTCGCCGCCGCCGTCGGTGCCCGCGGCGTCGCCGGAGTCTCGATGGAGATCGCGCGGATCTTCGTCCTGATCTTCATCATCCTCGCGGTGGTCGCGCTCCTCCTGTAGCCTCGCGGAGGACGGCTCCGAACGTATCGACAGATCAGTGTGATTGCGGGTGGTTACGTTTCCGCGGCTCGTGCCGGACTGCGCGACCCTCCGAACCGAATTACCATCGTCGCTGTCGACCGATCGATCGGGCGGTTCTGCTCGATCTGCTGTAACCGACTTTGGTTACATCTGTCTGGGAACGCCTAACACGATGGAGGTCGTAGATAACACGGAGCGTTTACCATGACTGAACTCGGCGGATTTCAAGACAGGGTCGCCCGCATCGATCTCTCGGACGGGGAGGTCGCGTACGAGTCGATCGACGACGAGGACGCGAAGAAGTATATCGGTGCGCGGGGGCTCGGGGTAAAGTACGTTTTCGAACAGGGGCCGGACGTCGATCCGCTCGGACCAGACAATCTGCTGGCGTTTATGAACGGCCCGCTGTCGGGCACGCAGGTCACGATGAGCGGCCGGATCGCCGTCTGTACGAAATCGCCGCTGACCGGTACCGTCACCGACAGCCACCACGGCGGCTGGTCCGGCGCTCGACTCAAGTGGGCCGGCTTCGACGGCCTGTGCTTCGAGGGCGAGGCCGACGAACCGGTGTACGCCTTGGTGGAGGACGGCGAGGTCGAACTCCGAGACGCGTCCCACCTCTGGGGGAACGGCTTCCACGAGACGCGGGACGCCATCGAGGAGGAAGTCGAGGGCTCCTACGGAAAGAACCTGAGCATCATGGGGATCGGCCCCGGCGGCGAAAACGAGGTCAAGTACGCCTCCATCATGAACGAGGACGATCGGGCCTCGGGCCGCGGCGGCACGGGCTGTGTGATGGGTTCGAAGAACCTCAAGGCCGTCGTCGTCAAATCCACCACGCGGATGCCCCAACCGGCCGACCCGGAGACGTTCAAGGAGGGCCACCAGCAGGCGATGCAGGCCATCCAGGAGTCGGAGGTCACCGCGCCCAACGAGGGCGGCCTCTCGATGTACGGGACGAACGTCCTGATGAACATCGGCGAGGAGATGGACGGGCTCCCGACGAAGAACGGCCGATACACGTCGACGGAAAGCATGCGCGACGCCGAGGGCGTCGACATCGACGCCGAGCGGGTCTCCGGCGAGAACGTCCGCGAGAACATCCTCGTCGACGAACCCACCTGTCACTCCTGTCCCGTCGCCTGCAAGAAGGAAGTCGAGGTGACGGCGATGCACAAGGGCGAGGAGATGAACGTCCGCACCGAATCCTACGAGTACGAATCGGCCTACGCTCTCGGCCCCAACTCCGGCCACACCGACCGCGACAAGATCGCGCTCATGCTCGACCGCTGTAACGACATGGGCGTCGACACTATCGACGCGGGCAACATGATGGCGATGGCCATGGAGATGACCGAGGAGGGCAAACTCGAGGGCGTCGGCGAACTCGAGTGGGGCGACACCGAGACGATGATCGACATGATCGAGCGGATCGCCCGCCGCGAGGACGAGTTCGCCGATCTGCTGGCCGAAGGGCCGCGTCGGGTCGCCGACCGGAAGGACGCCCACGAGAACTCGCTGGCGGTCAAAGGCCAGACGATCGCCGCCTACGACCCCCGCTGTATGAAGGGGATGGGAATCGGCTACGCCACCTCGAACCGCGGGGCCTGCCACCTGCGGGGCTACACCCCCGCAGCGGAGATCCTGGGAGTCCCCGAGAAGGTGGACCCCTACGAGTACGAGGGGAAGGGCGAACTCACCGCCCAGTTCCAGGACCTCCACGCCATCAGCGACTCGTTCGACATCTGCAAGTTCAACGCCTTCGCGGAGGGCATCGAGGAGTACGTCCTGCAGTACAACGGAATGACCGGCCGCGACGTCAGCGAGGAGGAACTCCTCGAGGCCGGCGAGCGGGTCTACAACCTCGAGCGCTACTACAACAACCTCAACGGCTTCGACGGGAGCGACGACTCGCTGCCGGAACGCTTCCTCGAGGACGGCATCCGCGGCCAGGGTGCCAGCGAGGGCGAGTACTGTGAACTCGACGAGATGAAAGTGGAGTACTACGACTACCGCGGCTGGGTCGACGGCGTCGTCCCCGACGAGAAACTCGACGAACTCGGGATCGATCTCGGTCCGGGAACGGGCGTCAGCAGCGAAGGCAGTGCAGCAGCGCCGAGCGACGACTAACCTCGATTTCGCCGCTCTCGGGTTCCGCCGTCCGTTTTTTCGCCGCTACCGGTACCGACGGCCGATGCGTAGCGCCCCGTGACCGAGGACCGTCCGCCCGGCTCGAGATACCTATCTCTCACCACACAAGTATCGGTGATTGTCAATTCGAACCCGTTGTGTTCGAATCACTGCTGCTCAGCCCTCGACAACCCGATGAGCAAGATGTTACAGATTCCGTTAAATTATTGTAATCCTACCCAAGTCTGGTTGTATGAGTCTGCTGAATCAATGGAAGGGGGTAAACGGATACATGATCAAGGATCCGGGAACGTTCTTCTCGGAGTACGACGAGACACACGGAGCGGGCTATCCGCTCGCCTTCATGTTCCTCTCGTTTCTCGCCACTATGGTGCCGCTGGCGGCGCTCATGGTGGTCTTCAACATCACGTCGCCCGAGGATGCGGTGATCGGCGTCGTCGTTGCGTTGTTTTTCGCCGTCGTCTCCTGGGTGCTCGGGGTTATCGAGGCCCTGCTCGTCCACATCATCGCCTCCCTGTTCGGCGGCAGGGGCGTGGCCGTGACGCTCGAGGCGTACGCCTTCCCGACGCTCATCCGGAGCGGCCTGTGGTGGCTCCCGGTTATCGGCTGGATTCCCGCACTATACGGCTGGTACCTTCAGATCAGGGGGCTGGCCGCGTTCCACGATATTTCGACCGGGAAGGCCTTCGTGGCCGCGCTGTTCCCGCTCCTGTTGTACATCGCGTCCATCGTCGTCCTCGCCGCCGTGATCGCCGCCTTCGTCCTCGATCTCGGTAATCCGCCCGAGACGCAGCCGGCGATGCTCCTGCTCGAGCTCGCCTAGCCGACGGCAGCCATCGCTGGTCGGAATCGAGTAGTATCGCTCGAGAAAATCGAACTCGTCGCGTCCCGTTCGATGACGGAACGGACGGCGTCCGCGTGGACCGCTCGAGAACTCGCGTCGGGCCGTCGGACGGTCGGTTGCAAGTCGGTTGCGGTGCGCCCGTGACCCGTTTCGCAGGTACGCCGGTACTCAGTTACGGACGACCGTCTCAGTCGTCGGCGACGGCGTAGGTGGCGCTCGAGTCGATTTCGCCGTCCGGTTTCGTCATCTCGATTTCGATCCCGCCGCCGGCGACGGAGACGAGCACGTCGTCGAAGCTCTTGCGATACTCGGTCGCGTGTTTGCCGGAGGTGTTGATCCGGACCCGTTCCTCGACTAGCTCCGCCTTGGTCAGCATCTCGACCTTTCGATAGGCCGTCGACATCGGGATGTTGCACCGCTCGGAGAGTTCGGTCGCGGTCAGGGGCTCCTCGGTCGTCGCCTCAAGGATGGCTCGACAGGCGTCGTCGTCCAGCGCGGCGAGCACGGCCTGCGGGTCGATCGGGTCGTCGCGCTGCCAGCCTCGTTTTCGGGCGTCGGAGTTCGTAGCGGACATCTGTTACACCTCATACTACCGACCCAACTCCCTCCAAATGAGTCCCAATAAATACAGGGCCCTTTATATGGGGTCCCAAAATGTCGGTCGCGAGCCGATCCTCGAGGCGCGAACGGGCGGTGCGCTCGTCGCGACCGTCTCGCGGGACCGCGTCTCGAGTACTGGCACCGCCGTGATCGCCGCACGGTCCGATCCCCAGCCGCAGACACAGGGTTTAGGAGGCCCGCCACCCCAGCAGTGAGTAATGTCTTCGGGGATCCGCGCGGAGGTGAAGATCGACGACCCGCCCGACTGTGTCGTCGCGCAGGCCTCGGCCGAGACGAGTGGCCGGGTCGACTCCGTCTCGAGGGGCGCCAACCCGTCCGCGCCCGAGCGCGTGACCGAGGAGTTCATGCTCAAGGCCGAGCGCTATCCCGACGCGTTCGACGTCGACGCGGAGCTGTCGTCGATCTTCTCGTACGGCTCGAGTTCGGTCTACCGGTTCGAGCGCGAACTCGGCCGTGGCTGCCCCTGCGAGTGTATCGAGAAGCACGACTGTCCGGTCGTCGACATCCGCACGCAGGGTGCGTCGCTGTACCTGACCTTCCACGCGCCGGATATGGAGGGGTTACAGGCCATCATCGGCGAGTTGCGCGACCGGTATGCGACGCTCGACGTCCAGCGGCTGCTCCAGTCCCAGCAGGACCACGAGGAACGAAACCTCGTCTTCGTCGATCGGAGCACGCTGACCGATCGCCAGACGGAGGTCCTCGAGACGGCCCATCGAATGGGCTACTTCGAACACCCGAAACGGGCCAACGCCGGCGAGGTCGCCGCGGAACTCGAGATCACCGGGTCGACGTTCACCGAACACCTCGCGGCAGCCCAGACGAAACTGCTGGACGCGATTCTCGAACATCGTTGACTTGCGCCCGAACGGGAGAGCGATGACTCGAGCCTCAAGAACGTATCGGGTCCTACAGACCGACGGTACTGAACCGCAATCCTATATATACTGGACGTACAGCTATACGGTAGACAATCGAAATTTCGCACGACTCACCACCTGATATGAGTAGATACGAGTTTACGTGCCCGGAATGCGGGCAGGAGATCGAGGTCAACGAATCGATGCGTGAGGCCACGTTAACCCACGGCTGCCCGGTCTGTGGCGCGTCGGTCGCGCCGTCGAATTTTGTCGCGGAACAGCAGACGAACTGAATCCGGCCCCTCGCCATCGCGTCCGCCGTCGGCCCGATCGTCCGTTCTTACTTCTCGCGATCGATCTCGGTTCGCCGGCCGGCGAGCGTCGCCGGCGTGAGACGGTAGAGTTCGATGTTCAGCGTGTCCTTCCCTTCCGCCCAGATCTCGAACAGCGGTCGTTTCGCCTCACCGTACTGGGCGATCTGTTCCGGCGTCAGCGCCGCGGGCTCGATGGTCTCGAGGTCACCCGTGGCGATGACGCTCTGGTAGGTCGAGTCCGCTTCGTCGTAGACGACGAGTCGCGCGGCGGGCGCGGACTCGAGGAACTGCCGCTTTTCGCTCTCGGGCGTCGATACCATCCGCATGTAGAACGCCTGATCTGCCTCGTCGTAGCCGTACGAGATCGGAATCGCGTAGGGTTCGTCCGAGCGCGCGAGCGACAGCACCCCCGTCTCGTGACGACTGAGGAAGTCGTCGATCTCCGCGTCGGTCATCTCGGTCTCCTGGTCGATTGCCATCGTCTCAGTGGTTTGCCAAAGGTGAAAGACGATCTTTATAGTTGCCATCCACCGCGAGAGGGACGGCGATGCGACCGCGAGACGGATCGTCGGTCGCTACCGGTCCGCCGGCCCGAGATCGCCCTCGTCGTCACCGGCGGCTTCGGCCCCGTCCGTCCCGACGACGACCGGTTCTCGGATCTCGAGCGCCGTCTCGAACTCGGCTTCGCGGTCCGTTCGTCGGCCGATCCGCACCAGTTGCTCCTCGTGCGCGCGGCGGATCGCCGACAGTTCGCGGTCGGTCACGCCGAGTCGCTCGCCGAGTTCCTCCCAGTGACCCCAGTCGACGAGGAACACCTCGAGGTCGTCGTCGGCGTAGAGGCGCTCGTACTCCCGGCGGTACCGCTCGAGGGCCGGCCCCAGGATCGCCTGTGCGCGCTCGATCAGATCGGGGAGCCGGGTTCCCGGAACGCTCGCCTTGGCGGCCGTGAGCACCAGCACCTGCCCCTCGATCGGTTCGCCCGCCATTCACCCACCCGCGCGCATCGCCTTCTGTGCGAACTGCTCGACGAGCGGGTCGAGGGTCTCTGCCTCGCCCTCGAAGACGATCGTCACCTCGGTCAGTGTCAGCGAGGGGCCGATCCCGACCGTCTCCGAGGAGAGCGTGGCCGTCCAGTCGTCGCCCTCGACGGTCTCCTCGTCGACCTGTTCGCCGCCCAGATTCGTCAGATAGCGGATCACGAGCCGTTCGGAGATGCCGCGAAAGGAGCGCTCGAGACGCGTTGCCATACCGCTGGTTCGACGGCCGGACGGATAAATTCGCGTTCGCCGGTAACCGCGGAAGCGAAGCTACAGGTGTGCCCGAAACAGGACGACGGTTCCCACTCCGCCACACAGCGAGAGCAGAATGCTTTCCGTTCGCCACATGATCAGCAGGACGACGCCGGCCGCGCCCCACTCCGCCGGCCCGCCGGCCGCCAGTTCGGGCCCGAGGATGGCGATCACGATCGCGCCCGGCAGGACGGACAGTCCGGCCTCGAGTCGCTCGCTCACCTCGATCCGGCGCAGGAGCCAGAGGCCGCCGATTTTCGTGAGGGCGGTCACGAGCGTCATCGCGAGGATGACGCCGACCACGAGCGGGTCGAGCGCCAGCGCTCCCTCACCGACCATGGCGGATCACCTCCACCGCGGCGGCCGCGGACCCGCCCAGCAGGATGTACCACTGGCCCGGAACGAGTTCCGCGGCGGCGACGGCGGTCGCGAGCGCGACGAGCCACGGCACGAGTGTCGAGCGTCCCTCCCAGAGTTCGGCAGCGAGCGCGACGAAGACCGCCGCGAGGACGAAGTCGATGCCGTACTGAGCCGGGTCGCCGATCGAACCGCCGGCGGCCGCCCCGACGACCGTCGACGCGACCCAGAAGACCCAGATCGCGATCCCGGTGCCGAGGAGGAACGCACCGCGACGGCTCCCGGACTTGAGCTCGCGCATCGTCAACGCCCAGTTCTCGTCGGCCATGAGCAGGAGGCTCCCGTAACTCCGGATCGGCGAGAGTCGCTCGAGCCACGGTCCCAACGCCGCGCCCATCAGCGAGTAGCGCAGGTTGATCGCCAGCGTCGTGAGGACGATCGTCGCGACGGGGAGCGGCTCCGCCCAGAGCTCGACGGCGACGATCTGAGCGGCACCGGCGATGACGGTCGCGCTCATCAGCGCCGCCTCGGCGACGCTCAGCCCGGCCCGACGAGCGAGCATCCCGAAGGCGATCCCGTACCCGCCGACGCCGAGCGCCACGGGAACGCAGGTGAGGAAGCCGGCGCGGACCCCGTCCCAACCGAACGTGATCGGCGCGCGTCCGTCGGCGTCGGGGATCGGCGTCTCGTCGGCCGGCCCGTCCGCCGTCCGGTCGGTGTTCCCGGTGGGGCTCCGATCGGCGTCACCCCCGTCGATTTCGGTCACGTTCGTCTCGAGTCGAACGACGCGTAAAGCGTTCTCGAAGTCTGCCGCAGCCGCGGGCTCGACTGACTCGCTCGCGTCTGCGGGGGCCGATCACGCTCCGTAGAGAAGCAGCGCCAGCCCGACGATCCCCACTGCGAGGCCGTACCACAGGCCGCTGACGGCCGCGAGGGCGATTCCGAGCAGCACGAATACGACGCCGACGAACAGACAGATCCGCTGTACCGGCGTTCGATCGTCGTTCCGATCGATGAGCCAGTCGACCCCGAGTTCGAACGGAACGAGAAGGAGATCATCGAGCATAGAGACTGCTTGCGATCCTGTCGGTAAAAAAGATAGTGGGTGTCCCCGCACCGTTCGACTGGCCGTCGACACACCGTTATCCGCCGGCGACCGGCGGGAAGACCGATACCACGTCGCCCGCCTCGAGGGACGTGTCGACACCCGCCATGTGCACCACGTTACGGCCGTTTTTCAGGACGCTCAGCTGCGGTCGGATCGTCCCGTCCTCGAGCAACCGTCCGTCGAGTTCGTCGTACTCGGCCTCGAGGGCGGTGAGAACGTCGCCGACGGTCGCGTCGTCGTCGACCGTGCGCGTTCGCTCTTTCTCCCCGACGGCTTCCCGGTACGTGGCGAAGAACCGGAGATCGATTTCCATACCGTCCAATCGGCTTCGGGCGACATAAGTCCGGCCGATAGGCCGCCCGCTATTGCGGGCCGAGCGGCGGCCGACCGGCGTGAGCGTATCGTCTCAGGCCGCCGACGCCGCAGGCGAGGACGTGTACGAGACGGACTCGACGCCGGCGGCGTCGAGCGCGTCGTCGATCGCGGCCGCGCCGATTTCGGCCGCCTCGTCGGCGCTCTCGGCCTCGACGGTCACCGTCACCGCGAACTCGAGCGCGATCGTATACGGATCGAAGGGTGCAGTCGGGTGCTCGTAGATGTCCGCGTCCGTGATGTCCCAGTCGGTGATCGCCCCGTCGGCCGCGGGGGACTCGAGAGTCTCGGCAAGCATCGTCGTTGCCTCGTCGCAGGCGGTCGTGTCGGATCCGCCGTGAAGGGTGACGAGCGTCGTTCCTGCACGGGAGACAGCGAACTCCATACCGTCTCTACCCAGTCCCGGAATTTGAACGCTTGGGCTGGAACGTGCGCCGCACAGTCGTGTGGATCGCATCGGTGGCTCGACCTGGCGTCTCGTCACGGACCGAGCGCGTCGTACACGCCCGCCAGTTGCTCGAGCGAGTGTTCGACCGAGAGCATCGCCCGACGTCTGCGACAGAGATCCGAGAGCCGATCGGCTTCGGCGAGCGTGCGACGAATCGCCCGGCGAAACGAGTCGAGGTCGCCGAGAGCGTACCGGTAGCCGGTCTCTCCCTCGATCACGCTGTCGGTGAGTGCGCCCGCGTCGACGGCGACCACGGGCGTCCCGCAGGCCGTGGCCTCGAGCGCGACCAGTCCCTGGGTCTCGACCGGGCTCGGGAAGACGAAGGCGTCGAGCGCCGAGTAAAACGCCGGGAGGTCCGGGCGGTCGAGAAACCCCAGGAAGCGAACGTCGGCGTCCGTCGCCGTGGCGCGCTCCTCGAGCGCCTCGCGGTCGGGGCCATCACCGGCCAGAACGAGCGTCCAGTCGGTTCCAGCGACGGCGTCGATCGCTTCCGCGAGGTTCTTCTCGGGGCCGTGTCTGCCCGTGTAGCCGAGCAGCGGGCCGTCGGGCAGATCGTAACGGTCGCGAAAGGCCGTCGAGTCGATCGGGCGAAAGAACTCGGTGTCGATACCGTTCGACACGACGGTCACGTCGACGTCCGCGCCGACGTGCTCCGTGAGGTGTCGTCGGGCGAACGACGTTGGCGCGACGACGCGGTCGACCCGATCGAAGAACGACCGTTCGTAGGCACGACAGGCGTGTTCGACGCCGTCGACGAGCGGCTCCGGGACCCAGTGTTCCGCCCGGTCGTCGAGGAGCGTGTGGTACGACGCGACGGCGGGAACGCCGTGTTTCCGGGCGAAACGCAGGCCCGCGACGCCGACGGTGAAGGGCGTGTGTGCGTGGACGACGTCCGGCACCTCGAGTCCGTCGGGGATCGTCGGCAGGGCGAGTCTATACTGCGGGAACAGCGGCGCGTCGACGCTCGGCAGGGCGTACTCCCCGTCTCCGGGTTCGTAGCCGTCGGTTTCGGGAAAGACGACGGGCATCGATCCGCGGTGACGTGACCAGCGGTCGCGCCAGAGGGAGACCGTATAGGTGACGCCGTTGACCGTCGGCAGGTAGAGATCGGTAAACGCGGCGACGGTCTCCGTGGTGACCATCGATCGATCATCCGTCGGCATCGATCAAATCGGTTTTGCCGGCGACGCGGTCGGCGCAGGGCGGTCACTCCGTCCGAAACGGCACGCCGTGGGCCGACAGCAGCGATCGCATCCGCTCGACGCCGCCGGTCGTATCCCACCCCTCGCCGGTGTAGTGTCTGTACGGGTGCCGAAGCCACGAGTACTCACGGTGGGCGAACACCTCGACGGCGTCGGTCCCGCCGTCGAACAGGGCGACGTGGAGCTGCCAGCTCGCGAGCGGTGACCGCCGGCGGACCCAGCTCCCGGCGGACCGTCGGCCGTCCTCGTGGACTTTCAGGGCGGCGATCGGCTCCGGCGCAAAGGCCATCGCCTCGAGATCCGCCCGGAACGCGCGGCGGTCCCGCTGGACGGTGCCGACGTACTCGTCGGGGTGTTGGATGCACTGTGCGAAGCCGCCGAGGGGTTCCTTGATCCGATGGACGGTCGGAAGTACGCGACGGCGCACGCGCGTCGTCAGGTCGAGTTCGGGTGGCTCGTCGCGGTCGTCAGTCGTCGCCACGGTGTGCCTATCGAGGACGAACGCAAAACCGTTGTGGGTTCCGTCGCGAAACCCGACGGCACGTCCGTCGCTCCCGCGGGACGGTGACCACGGCAGGGCTGCCCGATCGAGTGGGTGCCGATCGGAAACGTGGTCCGTCCGGTGCGGATCGATACGCCCGTACGGAACCGCTACAGGTCGCTCAGCCGAATTCCGTCCTCGACGAGCCGTGCGTTTCGCTCCCGATCGAGGTGCTCGCCCAGTTCGTCGTGGTCGTGGAGTTGGGCGATCACGTCAGCGTACAGCGTCCGCCACGCGATCGCGTAGATCGGGGACTGGCCCCACGCCCGCAGCTCCGGCACTAACTCGTCGTACGTCCGGTACCGTTCCTCGAATCGGTCGATCGCCTCGAGCACGCGGCCGGCGGCCTCGCGCTCGTCGTCGGACTCCTCGAGGACCCGATTGAGCTGGCTCTCCCAGCCCGCGACCGCCTTCTGCATGTCCGCGGCCACGTTCTCGTCGCCGTCGGGCAGTCGCTCGAGGATCGGTTCCGGAACGCCGAGTGAGAGTTCCTCCATGCGACTCGATATGCGATCGACTGGCAAGAAAATGTTCCCGATTCGCTCGGCCGGACTGCGGCGGGTCTTCGACGCCCGTTCGCTGATCAGGGCCACGTCGCCAGCATGATCTCGTCGACGAACTCGCCGTCGAGACAGTACTGCTCCTCGTGTTCGCCCTCGCGCTGCCAGCCGTTCGCCTCGAGGAACTCGATCGCGGCCTCGTTTGTCGCCGGCACGTTCTGGTACAGCTTCCGATACCCCGCGTCGGCGGCCCACTCGAGGCCGTACTCGAGCAACGACGAGCCGACGCCCTGTCGTCGAACGTCGGGATCGACGCCGACGGTCAGTTCGGCAGTGTGGCGAAGCGACGGGAGCGTCGGTGCGTCGATGTGGAGCCAGCCGACGACGTCGCCCGTTCCCCTCGAATCACCGCTGGGTTCGGTCGACTCGCGCTCGTCGGCAGCCTCGGTCGCCGCCTCGTCGTCGCGGACCGCGACGAAGAAGATCCGCGAGCGCTCCTCGTTGGCCCGGACCAGTGCCGACTCGCGCTCGAGTTGCGTCGCGACGTTCTCGGCGACGACGTAGGTTCCGCCGTCGGCGACCCGGCGCATCGTCTCGACGACGCCCGGTCGGTCTTCCTCGCGTGCCGGCCGGATGGTGACGACGCCGTCCTCGCACTCGAGGTCGGTGGTCGTCGCCGAGAGCGCGACCCGGAGCTTGCCGTCGACCTCGGTCAGGTAGCCGTCGGCTTGCAGCGCCTCGATACACGACCGGAGCTCGTCCGGAGCGGGCGGGACGGTTTCGGTGTAGGTCCCCGACCGGGCGGGTTTGGAGTGGGCCCGGCCGCCGTCGATCTCGATCGCCTGCGCCAGTTCGGCCGGCGTGACGGCACCGTTACGCTCGACGTACTCGTAGACGCGCCGCTGCAGATCGTCTTCGAACGACCCCCGCGGATACATGCGCATACGCACAGCCCACCGACTGCCGCCATTAGTATGCGACCCGTATCGCCCACCGGCCGTCGCCGGCCGCAGCGAAGCGACCGATTAGCTGCAGCCCCGAACCGTTTCGAGCAGCGGTGACACCCGGTCCGTCGGGCCAATATCCGCTTAGCGCCGCGGCCCGCTCCCGTCGGACGGGAGCGGCGCACCGAAACGGGATTGGTATATCGGTATGTGGTTCATTGAGTCGGTTCGACGATCGACCGACGACTCGAACCGGTCGGGACGGAAGCCGTCGATTCCCGGCGTCACCCATCCGCGGAATCACGAGCGCGTTCGGTCTCACGACGAGCACCACTCGGCCGGCCTCGCTGGCCGTCGTCCGAACCGTGACACGATGGGCCGGGAGTAACGGCTACCCGCGACGGCGACCCTCGCAACGCTGGCATTCCCCGTTCGTCCGCTCTCGTCTACGATTTCTCGGTATCTCCCATCGGGTCCGTACCCGCGGTCGGCAGTTCGGTCGCTCGAGGAGGCGCACACGGGTCGGCGAACGGTGGATTCCCTCCCGCGAACCCGGGGTGATGGCCGGTACTTGCCCCCTCGAGATGATCGCGATGGAATCACCGGTGAACGACGAGCTCGCCGTACCGGATCGGTCGATTCCTGGAGCGACGCACCCGGAGGAAGCCATCGCGGGTCCACCTCGCCGGCAGCAGACTCCGAGCCGGTCGTCCGGGCGTGACGCGTCGACTCTGTACTGGGTCGACGACGATCGACAGGTCGGCCGACGGCCACGACTGGCAATTCGAGGACCGACGGGCTGCCCTCGCGGCCGGCCGGGCTCGAGTCAGTGTGCGGCCGACCGTGGCGGTGACCGACCGCTCGAGGGGTCGGGAGCGACGCCCGAAATTCGTCGTCCAACCGACGTGTCGGCGTCCCGGTCCACGACGGTCGCCGGTGCTTCGATTCCGTTCGGGCGGGTTGCCGTGGCGTTCGCTCCGAGAACGTGCCGTTCGTCTCGTCGTCTGTGGCCCGACTGAAACCGCCTGAACGGCACAATAAACCAAATACAGCGATACTAAATCGTCGGCGACGAGCCGTCGCTGGTATCGTCGGGTTCGCGTTCGAACTCGAGTCCGGTCGCGTTTCGGAAGTTTCGGAACCGGCCCGGCGTCGTTTATTAGCGTCGAGGACGAACCGGTCCGGTGTGATCGTCGACGGCCGCGTCCTGCGCGAGGATTTCGTCCCCGGCGAGGTGGTCCACCGCCACGACGAGGTGAACCTCCTCTCGGAGAGCCTCGAGCCGCTGCTGTACGAGGGGCGGCCGGACCCGGCCTTCCTGTTCGGGCCGACCGGGGTCGGGAAGACCTGCATCGCCCGGTACACGCTCGGCCAGCTGCGCGAACAGGAGCCGACGGTTCGCGTCGCGTACGTGAACTGCTGGCAGGAGTACACGCGGTTTCGCGTGCTCTACAGCGTTCTCGAGGCGGTCGATCGGACGGTCGACGTCCACCGGTCGACGCCGAAAGACGAGCTGTTCGAGCGGCTCTCCCGGGCTGACGGGGGGCCGATCGTCGTCATTCTGGACGAGGTCGACCAGCTGGAGGAGACGGCCGCGCTGTACGACCTCCACCGGCTGTCACACGTCTCGCCGGTGTTGATCGCCAATCGCGAGGAGGAGCTGTTCGCCAGCTTCGACGACCGGGTACGCTCGCGGCTCCACGCCGGCACCCGCGTCCGGTTCGACCGCTACGGCACCGACGAGCTCGCGGCGATCCTCGCCGAGCGCGCGTCGAAGGCCCTCGAGCCGGGCGTCGTGACCGACTCGCAGCTGCGGACGATCGCCGACGCCGCGTCGGGGGACGCCCGCGTGGGCATCGGCATCCTCCGGTCGGCCGCCCGCCGCGCGGAGCGAGAGGGGCTGGGTGCGATCACCGACAGCGCGCTCGAGGCGGCGATTCCGGACGCGCGGACGGCGATCCGTCGGAAGACCGTCGAGGGGCTGATCGAACACCAGCGGGTGCTGTACGACGTGATCGCCGACGCCGGCGAGATCGAGCCGGGGGACCTCTACGCGGAGTACGAGCGCCGGGTCGAGGAGCCGAAGACGAACCGCACGCTGCGCAACTACCTGACGAAGATGGTCCACTACGACCTGATCGAGGCCGTCGGCGAGCGTCGGGGTCGGACCTATCGGCTCGTCGACGGCGACGACGAGGCCGGCGACGACCGCTAAGCGGTCTGCGGTCTCCGACCTCCGACCACGGACCGCCGTCGGTCACGTCCCGCGCCGGCCGAAAGAGCCACTTACCCGGCTCGCCCCCATACGGGACGTATGAGCCGAGCGCCGGCGCTCCCGGACGACACTCGCCCCGGTCGGACCGCGCTTCGCGTCGCCGATTCCGCGGCGACGATCGCCTTCTATCGCGACGTCGTCGGTCTCCGCGTACTGGACCGCGACGGGGCGAGCGCGACGCTCGGGGCCGGCGAAACCCCGTTACTCGTGGCGCTCGAGGACTCGGACGCCGACCCGCGTGGGGAGCGGGAAACGGGACTCTACCACACCGCGTTCAGGGTTCCGTCGCGCGGGGCGCTCGGGGCCGCGCTCGAGCGGGTTCGCGACGGGTGGACGCTCGACGGGGCCTCCGATCACGGGATCAGCGAGGCGCTCTACTGTACGGACCCCGAGGGGAACGGCGTCGAAATCTATCGCGACCGACCACGGGGTGCGTGGCCGCGGACCGACGACGGATCCGTTCGAGCGACCGGCGGGCCGCTGGCCCTCGCCGATCTCGCGACCGCGGCGGCCGATCCGACGCCGACGGGTCCGCAACTGGTCCCCGACGGGACGACCGTCGGCCACGTCCACCTCGAGGTATCCTCGCTCGAGGCGACCCGGGAGTTCTACGCGGAGACGCTGGGACTCGACGTGACGATGTCGTACGCGCCGGGTGCGCTCTTCTTCGCGGCGGGCGACTACCACCACCACGTCGGGGCGAACGTCTGGAACGAGCGGTCGACGCCGGCGGACGGGCTGGGACTGGCGTGGTTCGAACTGGTCGTTCCGGAGCCGGCGGCGGTGGAGACCGTCCGGGAGCGACTGCGCGGGAGCGAGGCGGCAGTCGGCGACGTCGACGGCGGCATCGAGGTCGCGGACCCGGACGGGATCGCGATCCGAATCCGAGCCACGGAGTGACGGCCGCGCTCGTTTCGGAATCCCCGTCGGAAACCGAATCGGCGCTCGAGAACCGCCGTCGCGACCGGTACGGGCAGTCGAGCCTGTTTCGGAACTGTCGGAAACCGGGTTCCGTCGCTTATGGCTCGATCGCTCGAGAGATCGCCTATGCATCAGTTCGAACTCGAGCCCGGAACCACGCTGCTGAACGTGCCGTCGCCGCGATCGGAGATCGTCCACCGGCTGGTCTGTGAGCACCTGACGGCCGGAGCGGACGCCGGCGGGGCGGCCTACTGGATCGACGCGCGGGCGGCGGCGTCGACCCACGCCCTGTACGAGTGCGCGGGGAGCCGGCGAACCCTCGAGCGCCTGCGGATCGCGCGGGCGTTCACCGCGTACCAGCACCATTCGCTGGTGCGCGACGTCGCCCGGCGGGCGGAGCCGGCGACGACCCTGCTCGTCGCGCCGAACGTCGCGTCCCTCTACCGGGACGACGACCTCGCGTGCTGGGAGCGCGAGACGCTGCTGATCGCGAGTCTCGAGGTCCTCGCCGAACTGGGGCGGGTTCTGGGCTGTCCGGTTCTGCTCACGACGACCGGCGACGGCGATACCGCGGCCGATTCGGGACCGGCCGCCGACTACGCCGACACCGTCCTCGAGTGCGTTCGCACGCGCGAAGGGCTTCGGCTCGAGCGTGCAGGCGACGGGGACGCGACCGCGGGATACTGGCACGGGACCGACTGGCAGACGACGATTCCCTACTGGGTCGACATCTGCGGGGCAGTCGACGCGGTCGATCCCGTCGTCGCCGCCCACGATCGGGGTCTCCTCGAGGTGCAGGGCTGATGGGGCGAACGAACCCGACCTACCGCGACGCCCTCCGGCGGCTCGAGTCCGAGTGGGAGCCGATGCGACGGGCGCTCCGCCGGGCGCACCAGGACGACTTCGACCGGCTGTTCGACCGGGCGCGGTCGTTCGCCGACGCGGCGGGGTACGCCAATCAGCCGGACCCCGAACGAGCCCTCCTGCTGTCGCTGTTGCTCGCTCACGAGGTCGAACTGCGGCGGCTGCGCGAGGAGCGCGCGGCCCGCGAGATCGACGACGTGACCGCCGTGAGTGACGGCCGTCCCCGCCCGTCCGACGGTGGCGACCACGGGAGTGCGGGCGGCGAGGAGGATCACGCGCGATGAGTCCGTACGCGTTCGAATTCGAGGACGGGCTCGTCCGAGAGTGGTCGCTGACCGACGAGAGCGCCGAGCCGACGACCGTCGCGGACTACGCGCCGTCGCTGTTCGTCGCCGGCCCGGACGACGCGCTGGCGGACCTGCGCGAGCGCCTCGAGACGGACCCCAAAGTCACGGCGACGCGGCTCGAGCGGTGGGCGACCAGCCTCCACGAGGCCCACGCCGGCGAGCGGTCCCGCGTGCTGCGCGTCGACCTCGAGCGCGTCGGCGAGTGTCGGTCGCTGGCCCGCGACGTTCGGGGCGTCCACGAGCGCGAGAGCCACGCCCCCGGAACGTTCCGGCTGTTCGACGCGGATCTCGCGCCGGGCTTTCGGTACTGCCTCGACCGCGGGATCGATCCCACGCCGGCCCGCGAACTCCGGACGCTCCGGCTCGAACTCGACGAGGCCGCGCTGGCCGACGGCGACGTCGCGGCGCTTTCGATCGCGGGCGAGTCCGTCGACGGTGATGCGGCGCGAACGCTTCGGACGCTCCGGCGGCGACTCGAGCGGCGGGACCCGGATGTCCTCGCGGTGAGCCACGCCGCCCTCGTCCCGCTGCTCGAGCGACGGGCCGCGGCGCTGGGACTGGCAGACTGGCACCTCGGTCGGCGGCCGGGGTGGACGCAGTTGGCGAGCGAGAACACCTACGCGAGTGACGGGCGAGTGGGCCACTCGCCGGCGCGGTATCGGGTGCCGGGGCGGGCGATCGTCGACGCGTCGAACAGCTTCCTCTGGCACCAGTCGGGGCTGGCGGGGATTCGCTACATGGTCGAGCGGACCGGCCGCCCGTTGCAGGAGGCCGCGTGGGGGAGCATCGGGACGCTACTGACGTCGCGACAGGTTCGGCTCGCACGTCGGGAACGGGGCGTGCTCGCCCCGTGGAACAAGTGGGAGCCCGAGCGGTTCACCGACGTCGAGACGCTGCACGCGGCCGACCGCGGCGGGTTCACGTTCGCGCCCGTGGTCGGCTTCCACGCGGACGTCCACGAGATCGATTTCGCCTCGCTGTATCCGCGGCTCATCTGCGAACGAAACGTGAGTCCGGAGACGGTCGGCTGCGACTGCGACTCGGGCGACGGAACGGGCGAGGACGCCGTCGGCAGCCGCCGCGTCCCCGAACTCGAGTACGAGATTTGCGACGCCGACGGGTTCCTCCCGGCCGTCCTCGAGCCGCTGATCGCCGATCGCGCGGCCATCAAACGCCGACTCGAGGCCGATCCGCCCGAACCGGCGGCCGCCCGGCTCCGTGCCGAGTCGGGCGCGATCAAGTGGGTGCTCGTTTCCTCGTTCGGGTACCAGGGATATCGCAACGCCACGTTCGGCCGAATCGAGTGCCACGAGGCGATCAACGCCTACGCTCGCGAGATCGCCCTGACGGCCAAACGCCGGCTCGAGGACGCGGGGTGGCGGATCGTCCACGGGATCGTCGACAGCCTCTGGGTGACGCCGCGGGTCGACGAGCCGGAGCCGCTCGCGGACGTGATCGGTGAGGTTTCCGAGGCCGTCGGCGTTCCGCTCGAGCACGACGGCAGCTACGAGTGGGTGTGTTTCGTCCCGTTGCGGGACGCCGTCGGCAGCGCTGTCGCCGACACGAATCCGGCGGGAGCGACCGCATCGGCGGGCGCGCTCACGAAGTACTTCGGCAAGCGCGCCGACGGCGGGTACACGTTCCGCGGCATCGAACTGCGCCAGCGGCAGACGCCGGCGTTCGTCGCGGACAGCCAGCGCGCGTTCGTCGAGGCGCTCGACCGCGAGCGCGATCCCGAGGCCGTCTGCGACGTCCTCGGCCGGCGACTGACCGACCTCCGATCGGGGGCGGTCGAGCCGACCGCCCTCGCGATCACGAAACGCGTCTCGAAGCCCCTCGGAGCGTACTACCAGCGGACGCACACGACGGCGGCGCTCCGGCGATACGAGCGCCGAGGGATCGACCGCCATCCCGGACAGTCGGTGGAGTACGTCGTCGTCGACGACGACGCCCGCGGCCCCGAGCGCGTCCGACTCCTGCTCGAGGAGCCACGCGGGTACGACGCCGACTACTACGCGACGCTGCTCGTCCGCGCCTGCGAGAGCGTCGTGTCGCCGCTGGGCTGGGATCGCGCACGGATTCGGCGGTCGCTGCGCGACGGACGGACGGTTCGGCTGTCGACGTTCACCGACTGACGGCCGCCGGCGCGGCTCCCGTCTCGCAACCGGTACGCTGCGCTGACAGTGTGTCGTGACAGACGGTTGAACGCTAGCTTTACACCGATCGCCGATCTTTTAGACGGTACTATGGCTGCCGCCGACTCTTCGTCAGACTCTCTCCGTTCCCGCGTTCGATATCAGGAGGCCGTCGCGGATCTCGGCCAGCTGGCCCTCGAGTCGAGCGACCTCGACCGGCTGTTGACCGACGCGGCCGCGACCGTCCGGGACGTGCTCGAGGCCGACGCCTGTTCGGTCTTCGAACTCCGGCCCGACGGCGACGCAGCGGTGTTGCGTGCGGACGCCGGGTGGCGCGACGACGCCGTCGGGTCGGTCACCGTGCCGACCGACGCCGATTCGTGGGTCGACGCCGTCCTCGAGTCCGCGGACCCGATCGTGACGGACCTCGGGCGCGCCGACCGAGCACCCGATTCCGCCGACCGCGGTTCGCTCGCCGACGGCGGCGGGGCCGGGGGAATCGCCGCCGCGATCGACGCGCCGACCGAGCCGTGGGGGACGCTCGACGTCCGCGGGACGGACCGAGAGGTCACCGACCGCGAGCTCGATTTCGTCGCGAGCGTCGCGGACCTCCTCGCAGCGGCGGTCGAGAACCATCGGGCAGGGCAGCGCGGTCCGGCGGCCGGCGCGGTCACGGACGGCATCGTCGAGCCGTCGTTCGACCGGGTTGCGGACGGCTTCCTGGGACTGGATGCGGAGTGGACCGTGACGTACGTCAACGAGCGGGCGCGGGCGCTGCTCGATCCCGACGACGAGGGGCTGGTCGGCGAGCCCCTCTGGGAGGCGTTTCCGGCCGCGGTCGGCTCGACGTTCGAGACGGAGTGCCGGCGGGCGATGGTCACGCAGGAGCCGACGAGCTTCGACGCGTCCGTCCCGCCACTCGAGGCGTGGTACGACGTCCACGCCTCCCCCTCGGAGACGGGGCTGTCGGTCATCTTCCGGGACGGAACGAATCGAACGGGAACCGAGCGGGAACTGGCGGCGACCAATCGCACCTTGCAGCGCCTCTACGCGATCACCGCCGACAGCGAGCGGACGTTCGACGAGAAGATCGACGACCTGCTCGCGCTCGGGCGGGACCGACTCCGGCTCGAGGGCGGCTTTCTGGCCCGGATCGACGAGGACGCCGATCGCTTCGAGGTGACACACGCGAGCGGACCGAACGATGAGCTCCGGCCGGGAACGGTCGCGTCGCTGTCGACCGCCTACTGTAAGCGGACCGTCGCGACCGACGACCTGCTCGCGTTCACCGACTCGCCGCTCGCGCACGGCATCGACGAGGACGCCTACGCGGAGTGGGAGCTGGACGCGTACCTCGGTGGACGTGTGACCGTCGACGGCGAACCGTACGGCACCCTCTGTTTCGAGGACGCGTCGCCCCGTTCGGAACCGTTTACGCCGGCGGAGCGCTCGTTCGTCGAACTCGCGGCCCAGTGGATCAGCTACGAACTCGAGCGACAGGCCCGGCAGCGCGATCTCGAGGAGAGCGAGCGGCGATACCGGACGCTCGTCGAGCACTTCCCGAACGGAATCGTCGCGCTGTTCGACGCGGACATGGCGTACACGCTCGCCGGCGGGGAGATCCTGGCGGAGATCGATCTCTCCGTCTCGGAGTTCGTCGGGCAGACGGTACGGGAACGGTACGACGGGGAGACCCGCGAGACGTTCGAGACGAACTTCGACGCCGCGCTCGCCGGCGAGCACCGCTCGTTCGAGTTCAGCATGCACGACCGCGAGTGGAACGCGCACGCGGTCCCGGTCGAAGACGACCGGGGCGACGTGTTCGCCGGGATGCTCATGGTCCAGGACGTCACCGAGGCGAAGCGGAAACAGCGCCAGCTGCGCGAGCGGGAGGCCCGCCTCGAGCGGTTCAAGCAGTACACCGACGACGTGCTCGACACGGTCGACGACGTGTTCTACGTGCTCGACGACACGGGGGATCTCAACCGATGGAACGAGACCCTCGCCGACGTGACGGGCTACACCGACGCCGAGATGGAGTCGATGCACGCCCTCGAGTTCTTCGAGGGGGCGGACGCGAACAGGATCGCGACCGCGGTCGCGGAGGCGTTCGAGACGGGGAGCACGCGCGTCGAAGCGACGGTCCAGACGAAAGACGGGACGGGGATCCCCTACGAGTTCGTCGCGTCGACGCTCGAGAACCCCGCCGGCGATCCCGTCGTGACCGGAATCGGCCGGGACGTGACCGATCAGCGGGAGTACCAGCGCCAGCTCGAGGGGCTGGTCGACGATCTCGAGGAGTCCAACCGTCGGTTGGAACAGTTCGCCTACGCGGCCTCCCACGACCTGCAGGAGCCGTTACGGATGGTTTCGAGCTATCTCACGCTCGTCGAGCGCCGGTACGCCGATGCCCTCGACGAGGACGGGGCGGAGTTCATCGAGTTCGCGGTCGACGGGGCCGACCGGATGCAGGAGATGATCGACGGGCTGCTCGACTACTCCCGCGTCGACACGCAGGGCGATCCGTTCCGCGCCGTCGACTGCGAGGCCGTCCTGGACGACGTGCTGGCCGACCTCGAGGTGCGGATCGACGAGACCGACGCCGAGATCGACGTCGGCCCGCTGCCTCGTGTCCACGCCGATCCCGGACAGCTCCGGCAGCTGTTCCAGAACCTGGTCGACAACGCGATTACCTATTCAGGTGACGGAACCCCACGTATATCCGTATTCGCCGAGAACGATGGGCCAACATGGACGGTTTCAGTTCGCGATCGGGGGATCGGGATCGAGCCGGACGACGCGGATCGCATCTTCCGGGTGTTCGACCGACTCCACAGTCACGAGGAGTACGCCGGCACCGGGATCGGGCTCGCGCTCTGTCGACGCATCGTCGAGCGCCACGACGGCGAGATCGCCGTCGACTCCGAACCCGGCGAGGGATCGACGTTCACGGTCACGCTACCGGCGGTGTCGGACGCGGAGACGGAGCCAGCGACGAGTCACGAGACCGACGCCGCGACCGATGCGGCCGCGGAAACACCGACCGATGAGTGAATCAGAGAGCTTCCGCGGCGAGCCGGCACAGATCCTCCTGGTCGAGGACAACCCCGGCGACGTCCGCCTGACGAAAGAGGCGTTCAAACAGGGCCGAATCGAGAACGACCTGTACGTCGTCACCGACGGCACCGAAGCGCTGGACTTCCTCTCCCAGCGCGGCGAGTACGCCGACGCCCCGCGGCCGGACCTCATTCTGCTGGATCTCAACCTGCCCGGCAAGGACGGTGAGGAGGTTCTCGCCGAGCTCAAAGACGACTCGTCGCTGCGCTCCATTCCCGTGATCGTGCTGACGAGTTCGCGGGCGGAGGAAGACATCGTCAAGTCCTACGAGCTCCACGCCAACGCCTACCTGACGAAGCCGGTCGATCCGGACGAGTTCATCGAGACGGTCCGGGCCTTCGAGAAGTTCTGGTTCTCCGTCGTGCGGCTCCCGCCCGAGGTCGATAACTCATGAGCGAGACGGACACGCAAACGGAGAGCGAGCAGAGCGCGGAGACGGCCGACGAGCTCCGGATACTCCTCATCGAGGACAACCCCGGCGACGCCCGTCTGATTCAGGAGATGCTCCGGGACACCGAGGAGCTCGCCCAGCGAGTGAGTCCCGGCGAGGCGACCGGCCAGACACCGGAGATATCGCGCGAAACGCGACTCGAGGACGGACTCGAGGCGATCGAATCGGACGGCACCGACATCGTCCTGCTCGACCTGAACCTTCCCGACAGCGAGGGGCTGACGACCCTCGAGACGGTCTACGCCGAGGCGGGAGAGACGCCGATCGTCGTCCTGACCGGCGTCCGCGACCAGCAGGTCGGCGTTCAGGCGATCCAGCGCGGTGCCCAGGACTTCCTCGTCAAAGACGAGGTGACCAGCGAGCTGCTGGTGCGGACGATCCATCACGCGATCGAGCGGGCCAGACAGGAGCGAGAGCGCCGGCAGCAACGCGAGCAACTCGAGGCGCTCAACCGGCTCAATCGGATCGGTCACGACATCACCCACGCGGTGATCACGACCGAGACGCGGGCGGAGCTCGAACAGCAGGTCTGCGACCGGCTCGCCGAGTCCGACGCCTACCGGTTCGCGTGGATCGGTGGCGTCAATCCGGGCAGCGACCGCGTCGTCCCGAAAGCGGCGGCCGGTGTCGAGGACGGCTATCTCGACGAGATCGATATCAGCGCCGACGAAGACGACGAGAGCGGCCGGGGTCCGGCGGGAACGGCGATCCGGGCCGGGCGAGTGCAGGTGGTAAGCGACGTTCGGGGGAACTCCGACTTCGAGCCGTGGCAAGAGGCGGCACGCGCCCGCGGGTATCGGTCGTCGGCGGCGATCCCGATCGTGCACGAGGATCTCGTCTACGGCGTCTTGAACATCTACTCGTCGTCACCGCGAGCGTTCGACGGCCCGGAGACCAGCGTCCTCGCCCGGATCGGCGACGTCATCGCCCACGCGATCACGGCGATCGAACGCAAGGACGCGCTGGTCAGCGACGCCGTCGTCGAACTCGAGTTCCGCGTCGAGTCGATGGCCGAGGAGCTGGTCGAACTCTCGGCCAGCGAGTCGTGTACGATCGAGTTCGAGCAACTGGTCAGCGGCGACGAATCGCTGCTGGCCTACGGCTCGGCACACGGGGTCTCACAGGAGGCGTTCAGCGACGCCATCGACGAAACCGGCGGAATCGACGACGTTCGGTTCCTCTCGGTCAGACGCGACGAACTCGAGTTCGAACTCGTCGCGCCGGCGGCCGTCTCGCTGTTCGAGACGATCGCCACGCACGGCGGCCGCGTCGCGTCGGCGACGATCACCGACGGGGAGTTCCGGTTCGTCGTCGAACTCCCGCGGGGCCGGGACACCCGCCGGATAATCGAACTCATCCGCTCCCAGCGCGACGACGTCACCTACCTCGCCCAGCGGACCACCGAACGCAGCGACCGCAGCGACTCCGGGTCGACGTCAGTGCTCGAGGACGAACTCACCGACAAGCAGCGGGCCGCTCTCGAGACGGCCTACTTCGCGGGCTACTTCGACTGGCCCCGCGGGAGCACCGGCGAGGAGATCGCCGAACGCCTCGGTATCGCGCCCGCGACCTTCAATCAGCACCTCCGGACGGCCGAGCGGAAGTTTTTCAACTCGGTATTCGGCGAGTAGCGCGGTCGCCGTTTTCAGAGACCGACGCCGTCCGCGAGCAGTTCGTGAGACCGCATCACGTCGTCGTGGTCCGCGATGAGGTTCTGGACGACGACGTCGTCGACGCCGACCCGATCGGTCAGCTCCTCGAGCAGAGCGGCCACCGTTTCCGGGCTGCCGGAAATTGCGCGCGGCCACTCGCCGTCGGGGAGCGGGTTCGGCGTCGGCTCCGGCACGCCGCCGAGTTCGTCGATCGCCTCGTCGACGGGCGGTAGCGAGCCGACGACGCCGCGTCGCATTCGCTGGTAGGAGGCTTCGGCGCTCGCCCGGAGCCTGGCCGCTTCCCGATCGGTGTCACCGCAGGCGACGTTCGTCGCGAGCATCCCCGTCGGCTCGTCCGGCCCCGCGCCGAGCGGCGAGGGTTCGAACTCGTCCCGGTACGTCTCGAACGCGCGTTCGGCGAGAGTCGGTCTGATGAATCCGGCGAAACAGTACCGGAGGCCGAGTCGGCCGGCGATTTCGGCGCTCGATGGGCTCGAACCGAGGACCCACACCTCGGGACCGTCGCTCCCCGACCGGGGGAGCTGCAGTTCGGCGTAGGGATGGTCGTCCGGAAAGCCGTCGGCGAGGTGGGTCACGGTCGCCTCGATCTTCTCGGCGTGGTCCTCGTCGGGGTTCCGTTTCGTCCGGTCGGTCCCCAGCGCGCGGTCGGCGGCCGGAATTCCGGTCGCCCGACCGAGTCCGAGGTCGACGCGGCCCGGGGCTAGCGCGTCGAGCGAACTGAACGTCTCGGCCACCTTGAACGGCCGGTAGTGGTTGAGCAGGATCGTTCCGGAGCCGATCCTGATCCGGTCGGTCTCGGCCGCGAGATAGGGGAGCAGCGTCTCCGGGGTCGTGCTCGCGATCGAGTCGGCCATCCCGTGGTGTTCGGCCACCCAGAACCGCGAGTAGCCGAGTTCCTCTGCGCGTTGCGCGAGCTCGAGCGTATTCTCGTAGGCATCGGTCGCGGTACCGCCCGCCGGAACCGGCGCGAGATCGACGATCGAGAGATTCACACCGGGCGGTTGGAGATACGCGCTGAATAACCGTTCGTTCCGCGCCGCTCGAGAGCGGTGCGAAAACGGGTCGAACGCCGAGGCAAAAAAGTGCTCACGCGCCGCGAGGTTCGGTCGCGGGCGGCGCGACGTCGTCGATCGGGCGGGCGGCCATCGCGACGGCCACCATCGAGAGGCCGGTCATGAGGAGGCTCACGCCGACGAGCAGGCCGATCGCCCAGACCGCGCTGGCCGGGAAGCCGATCCAGAGCAGCCCGGCCAGGACGAGCGAGATCGCACCGCTGACGCCGACCGAGAGCCGACCGGGCGTGCCGGCCATCCGGACGGCCGTCCCCAGTTCGACGAGCCCGTCGACGACCAGGTAGGCGACGAGCGCCAGCGTCAGGGTGACGAGCGCGATCGTCGGTGCTGCGATCACGGCGACGCCGGCGATCACCGAGACGATCGCGAGGGCCAGTTGCCAGGCCGTCCCGCGCCAGCCGCCCGCGGCGAACGCGTGAACGCCGTGGACGATTCCGCCCGCGACGAGCAGAATCCCGAGCGCGATCGAAATCGAGAGCCCCGTCGCGAACGGAATCGTCATCGCGAGTAGCCCGAGTAGGCCGACGACCCCGCCCGCGAGCGCGAGGGTGCGCCATTCGTTCTCGAGGGAGTATTCCTCGTCGTGTACACCGTCTGTGGATGTGGAAGTAGTGCTCATTGAACTCACCGATACTACGTACGTCGTCTCAGTATATAATACACGTAGATGGTTTGACAGTAACTCGCGGAAACGGACCGGTCCGAAACCCGGACGAACGGACGGTCGCGGCGGACTCGAGCGGGGAGACAGCGCGGGGAGACGGCGGACGAACCGCAGGACGGCGACCACCGAAGCGCGGCCGTTATTCGGGCGGAGTGCGAACGTCGGATCGTGACCGACGACGGCGATGGCGGCGATGGCGACCACCGCGATTGCGAACTCTGCGGCGAGCGGGTCCCCGAAGCGGTCTATCGCGAACACCTGCTCAAGGCCTGTCCCGGTCGGTGAGCGAGGCGTCGATTCGCGGATACCCGTTCTCGAGGCTCGAGTCGGCCGTCTCCAACGCGGTTTTGGGCGGCCGGTTGCACGCGATGAGACCCGGGAAAACAGCTTTCCGTCTCGTCGGAATTACCGGGAGACAGTGAGGCAGCATGCGAGACTCTGGCAGTGTCCGGAGTGTGGCCGGTCCGTCAACGGATTCGTGAACGGCGATCGGTGTCCGTCCTGTCGGGAATTCGTCTTCGATCGGTCCGACGGTCGGTGCGGGGTGGACGAGCGGTAGCCGCCGTCCGTACTGGTTACTTCTCCTCGACGTGGCGGATCTCGCAGGCGACGCCGCGCGTGCTCTCGGCCATCTCGCGGCCGAACATCTCGGCGCGGCCGACGGCGAAGGCCTGCGGTCCCTCGACGATCACCTCGTCGCCGACGCGGATGTCCTCGTCGGCGTCGACGACGCCGGGCGCGAGCACGCTGCCGTGGGGGACGAAGCCGTCGATCTCGACCCGCTTTTCCGGCGCGTCGCTCTCGACCCAGCGACGCGCGCCGGCGAGCGTGAACGAGAGCGTCCCGTACTGCGGGACCATCGTCGCGAGCTGGGTGTCGTCGGGATCGCGAACCTGAATTTTCGGGTACCGGCTGGTCGTCCGGATGTCCGCGAAGAGGTCGTCGCCGGCCTCGTCGCCGAGCAGGTAGTCCGCGATCGCGCGGACGGTGTTGTGTTCGCGCTCGCGCTTGGAGTACTTCAGCTCGCCCGACAGCGCCTCGGAGAGGTTCGCGAGCGACTCGTCGTCGGTCGGGTGTTGTGCGACGGTGTAGGTGATATCGAGTTCGAGCCGCTCCTCGACGCGCTCGACGATGTCGCGGTAGCCCTCGTCGGGGACGTGCGCGATGACGGACGGGTAGTCGTTGCGCTCGAGGTAGCGCTGTAGCACCTCGCTGACGAACCGCTTCTCGTCTTCCGACCAGCGCCCCGTCACCACGGTGTCGTAGTGCTGGGCGGGGTATGTCGTCTCGAGTTCCTGCGGGACGACGCCGATGGGGCTGGTCATGGAGACGAGGTGGGCGCGCCACTGGATGGCGTCGTGGAACTGGCGGTGGCTCTGGGACTCGCTGTAGGGCTTGGCAGCCGAACAGGGCACTAGCACGAGCGGGTTCTGGAAGCGGTTGCGGTACCGCGTCGTCACCCGGTCGGCGAAGCGCTGGATCTCCACCCGACGGAGGGTATCCGCGGTCGCGGCGTCGATCCGCGCGTCGCGGAGGATCGGCGTCCGCTCCTCGAGATACCCCCACTGGGCGTCGAGTTCGCGCATCGCCGCCGTGAGCCACTGGTCGTGGCGAGCCTGGCCTTCGACGTAGTCCCGCAGCCGGCCGTCTCGAATCCGCCGGCGGACGATCGCCAGTTCGGACGCGAGGGCGTTGCCGTTGTGCTCGGCGCAGTCCTCGCGAGTGAACTCCTCGCGCGGCTTCTGGCAGGCCGGACACGAGCAGGGGAGTTCGTCGAGGTCCTCGAGGAAGTACGCCTCGTCGGTCGTCAGATAGCGGCCGTCGGTGCCCTTGACGACGGCGGCGGTCTCGTCGAACAGGTCGACGCCGGCGTAGGCAAGGAGTGCGACGTTCCGGGGCGTGGCGACCCCCGAGAACAGCAGGGCGGTGTCGGCCGGGATCGCGTCGCGGACGGAGACGACGGCGTCCACGAGCGCCGCCCCGTGGCCCATCACGGACTGGACGTTCGAAACCGCGTACGCGTCCGTCTCATGGGCCGAAGCGCTTTCGCTCGAGACGACGGCCACGCTGGGGTAGTCGACGTCGGGGTAGTCGACGGCGAACGATTCCTGGACTTCGTCGGCGGTGCCGCCGGGGAACGCCCGGTGCGGGAGCACGGTGAGCCGAGAGTCGTCCCCCTCGGGGAGTTCGCGCTCGCCGCTCCAGAGCGAGCCCGCGTCCTCGAGGACGTCGTCGACGAGTGCGGGCGTCGAACGCGGCGACGAGAGGCGGAGTTCGCCCACGCGCGCGGCCCCGTCGCGCTCGTGTACTTCGAAATAGTCGGTCATACTGGATATGACCGGGGCGAGCGAAAGAGGTTGTCGATAGCGGGCGATCGAGGCCTCGCCGAGAGCCGTCGTTCGTCGTGATCGTCGCCGTCCGTATTCAGTCCGCGCTCACGACGGATTCAGTCTACCACATTATGGAAAACTAACCTTTATGCCGCTCTAGTCGAAGACTCAAGATATGGGTGGGGAACCATCGTCGAACGAGGAATCGAGAGATCGAACGAAAACGCTTCTCGCCGTTGTGATCGTTGCAGCGGTCGGGATCGCGTCGATCGGCCTGCCGGCCGTCTACGGCGGAATGACGACGACCGCCGACGCGGCGGGGCCGTCCGTCGAATCGTACGAGACGGTCGCGCAAGCCGAGTCGGAACTCGGCGCGGCCGACGAGGTCTACCTCCGCGAGGACGGCGGTGCCGTCCTCCGCTACGACAACGGCGACGAGTCCGACGTCGACCGGTTCGACCTGAGCATGGACGCCAACGAAGGACTGATCCACATGCTCGTCGCCGACGACCTCGAGGGCGGGAGCGAGGACGTCGAGTCGGCGAACTTCTCCGCAGTCCTCGACCAGAGCGGACTCTCCGGCGACGGCTCTCTCGTCGCGCAACGACCGGAGGGCGTCGACGACCTCTCCGTCGACATCAACGGCGAAGTCACCGACGAGACGAACCAGTTCGAGGCGACCGCCACCGGAACGTTCGAGAGTGACGCCGTCTCCACCGGGTCGGTCAGCACGGACGGTTACGTGACCGCCACGCCGGACAGGCTCGAGACGGCCGGCACCGTCTCCGTCGAATCGTCGACGAGTTTCTCCGGCGAGGGGACGTCGATGAACGTCTCGCTGCAGGACACGGCGGACGGCTACGTCGTCGACGTGGCCCGCGAACGAACCCTCTTCGACTGGCAGGCCGGCGACTGGGAGACTCGAGACCAGGCGAAACGAACCCTCCAGCGCCAGTACGGGAACCTCTCGACCGAACTCGGCGGAACGAGCGAGGTACGGATCACGCGGTACGACTTCGAGGAGCGAGCCACCGGCCAACACCGGCTCGACATCGCGTTCACCGTCGAGTACTCCGGGATCGACGACAGTGTCGAGCGGCGACTCGCCGACGAACTCGCGACCGATCAGTCGATGGATCTGAGTCGGTCGGAAGCCGAGTCGATCGCGACCAGCGTCACGGACCTCGAGATCGAGACCCTCGAATTCACGATGCGCGAGAGCGACGGCTCGATGACCGTCGAGTGGGAGTTCGCGATCGCGAACTACGACGAACTCACTCTCGCGATGCTCGATCTGGCCGAATCGTCCGCCGCGGACGGCGGGTTCGGACAGGCGGACATCGAGACGGCTCGGACGACCATCGAGGCACAGCAGGCGGCCGACCTCACCTGGGAACTCAACTGGGACGGGTCGATCGAGCAGACGTCGTCCGGGACGCTCGAGCTCGACGCCGAACTCACGAGCGACACCGAGAACTGGGCGGCGTACATCGACGAACTCGAGGCGAACGATATCGAGACCCCCAACGACGTCACGTTCAGCGTGACGGCCGAAACTGACGGTGACGAGCTCGCGGTCGACGGCCAGTTCGACTTCGAGGCCGAGGACCTCGCGACTCAGGCCGTCGAAGCGATGGCGCAGTCCACGCGAAGCAGTCCGACGGCCGGGTCGGGGACCGCTGAAGCGAACCAGTTCGTCTCGACGGTCGCCGAATCGGAACTCGAAGTCGCCCGCGTCGACGCCAGCATTACCGACGATACGGTTCGCGTCGAAGGCGGGGCGAAGTTCGAGAACATGAGCGCGGTCACGGACAGCATTAGCGACACCGTCGCAATCGGCGGTATCGCGACCGACACCGACGACGCGTCGACGTACGTTTACGTCGACTCCATGGGCGACGTCGACGCGTCGTCGGCGACGAAATCCGACATCGAGCACCTCGGCGTCGTCGACGGCGAGACGACGGTTCACCAGGCCGGCGAGTGGGACGAGGAGTTCCCCGAGGTCGACACGGCGAGCATCCAGCGCTACCTCGGTCTCGAGACCACCGCCGACACGGACGAGGACGAATCCGACAGCGTTCCCGGCTTCGGAGCCGGCGTCGGAATCGCTGCGATCGCCGGGCTGCTGGCGACGGTCGCCATCCGACGGCGAGCGTAACGGCTGTCGAACGACCGCTGGTCGATTTCGGCAGTCGCCGCGACCGTCTTTTTTCCGCGTCGGTTCCGTCCCGTCTAGGCGTGCTCGAGGAACGTCGCCGTCGCGGACGTCTCCCCGCGGTTGAACGAGAGGATCTTCACCCGAATCACGTCGGTCGTCTCGCACCGATCGGGGACGTCTTCGACGAAGACGACGAACCCCTCGACCTTGCCGACCGCCCGCCGTTCGCCGGAGTGGTGATCGGTGAATTCGCGGATCGCGATAGTCTCGACGTCGCCGATGTCGACCGGCGGCTCCCGCTCCTGGGCCTCCCTGTGGCGGTTCCGGGACTGCCGTTCGGCCGCCGACCCACCGCGGACCCGCCTGAACAGCCACGATCCGATGACGAGGACGACGAGCGCGCCGCCGCCGAGTACTGCTGGCCCGAACATACCGCAACCGGGCATCGCCCGGGCCTTCGCTGTTCCGGTCTCGGCGGACGCGGACCCGCGCCGCCGTCGCCCGTCGATCCCGAACCAGCAAGCGCTTGCCGATGGGCGTCCAACGGGTCGCCATGGGGCTCGAGCTCGATTCGGTCGACAGGGGGATTTTGCACCTGCTCCAGCAGGACGCGCGCCACAACACGGCGACGGACATCGCCGACGAAGTCGACGTGACCCCAAACACGGTCCGGAATCGAATCGGCCGTCTCGAGGACGCGGGGATCATCAACGGTTACGTCCCGGTCATCGATTACGAGCGAACCGACAAGTCGATGCACGTGATCGTCCAGTGTACGGTCCCGATCCACGAACGCGAGGAGCTGGCGGAGACGGCGCTGGCGATCGACGGCGTCGTCGCAGTGCGGGAAGTGATGACCGGCCGTCGGAATCTCCGAATCGACCTCGTCGCCGGCGACACCGACGAGATCACGGCGGCGGTGAGCCGGCTGCAACGGCAGGGGATCGACGTCGGCGAACAGGAGCTGCTCAAGGCAGAGCACCGCCAGCCGTTCGATCACTTCGGGGCCGATACCGCCGGCGACTGAGTCGGTCGTCGAGTGCTCGTCGCGATTCGGCTCCCGATCCGAACCCGCCCCCGCGGAGCGGTATCCGAACTCTCGAGGCCGAGGATTTCGGATAGCTAAATGTACTGGCGCACGATTTCGGTACCGTGGGTGTCGCCGGCACCCTTTTATCTGCTCGTCCGCTGGGGTACATCGTGAGTAATTCAGTCAGCGGATCATCCAGCGACGGAGTCTCGGAGTCGGTGAGCGTAACCGTCGTCAACGCGGTTGCGACACACCGCGAGTTGGATCCGACCGAACTGCCGCCCCTCTACGAGTGGGTCGATCCCGACGCGCTGGATGCACTCTTCGCCCCCACGCGAACGGGTGGGCCCCGTCGCGGCCGCCTCGAGTTCACCTACGACGGTCACGCGGTCGTCGTCGACTGTGGCGACGAGGTGTCGATCACCGTCGACGGGTCGCCGGTCGTCGACTCGGTCGCCAGATCGGAAAACGGGTTCCTAACCGAAGCCTGACCGGCCCGTCACCGCAACCCGCTGACGTCGACGCGCGGATTTTCGCCGTTCAGCCTGCGACCGACCAGCGACGGCTCGCGTTCACTCGGCGGTGAGATCGACGAGCGACACGCCGTCCGGAACGCGCTCGAGGACGGCCGCGGGCCAGCCACGGTGGGCGACCGTGAACGTACTGTCCGGATTCACCTCGACGAGGCGAGCGACGCCGTCGGCCGCGGCCGCGAGTGCCGCCTGGTCGGTCCGCTCGGGCACCTCCGCGGTGAGCGGATAGGTCTTCGAGAGCGCCCGCGGGAAGGGGCCGAAGGGCGGTTCGACCCGCCAGGCGTCGTCGAACTCGTCGCTCCGTGGGGCGCTGCCTTCCGTGAGCAGCAGCGAGTCGGGAACCGAGAGCCGCTCGAGGCGCTGGTGGTGGCGAACGACTTCGGGTCGGCGGGCGCTCTCGTGGGAGGTGTAGAAGAACGACCCCTTCGAGACGGGGTCAGAGCGCTCGAGTTGCGCGGCGTGATCGAGCAGCGTGCGGTACCCGTCGAGCATCGTCGGGTGGGCGCGGGCGCGCTGTTCGACGAGTTCCAGCAGGTTGCCGGCGCGGATCGCCTGCTTGATCCGGCGGATCTCGGCGAAGGTAACGTGGAGGTTGTGCGCGGCGAGTTCGGATTCTCGCTCGCGGTCCGGGAGGGCGCGGAGTTCGTCCGGCGAGTAGTCGGTACAGACGGCACAGGAACAGGGGAGGTAGTCGAGGTCGTCGAGCGCCCGGGTGCCCCGCACGGTCAGGTAGCGATCGTCGCGGGCGTACAGCGCGTAGGCGGCCGAATCGAACAGGTCACAGCCCATCGCGACGGCGAGCGCGAACATCATGGGGTGGCCGGCCCCGAAGAGGTGGACCGGCGCGTCGGCACCGAGTCCGCGTTTGGCGGCGGCGACGACGTCGACCATGTCGTCGTACCGATACTCGTTCATCAGCGGCACGACCGCGCCGACCGGGAAGACGTCGAGGTCGGTCCCCTCGGCGTGGCGGCCGGCCCGCTCGCGCAGCTCCGGATACGTCGACCCCTGCACCGGCGCGCTGACGAGCATCTCGCCCGTCTCGGCGGTTTCGGCGACCTGCAGTCGCTCCTGCGTGGTCTCGAGGTCGGCTTCGGCGCGCTCGCGGGAGACGTCCGGCGGGGTCGGGATGTCGACGGGCGTGGCGATGTCGGAGCCGATCTCGCGCTGGAAGGCGAGGATCTCTTCGGTCGTGACGTCGATCTCGCCGTACTCCGAGAGCTGGAAGGAGCCGGAGTCGGTCATGATCGCGCCCGGGAACTCGAGCAGGTCGTGCAGCCCCTCCTCGAGGGCTCGTTCCCGAAGATCGTCGTCGCCGTGGATGATGTAGGAGTTCGTGATGAGGATCTCCGCGCCGAACTCCGCGTCGAGTCGGCGCGGGCTGATCGTGTCCAAATTCGGATTGATGACCGGTAGCAGCGCCGGGGTTTCGACGGTGGTCTCCGCACGGGGAACGGTGAGTTCGCCGATGCGGCCGCCGGCGTCGGTGTCCCGGACTTCGAAGGACTCGCGCATTGACCCGCAGTTGGACCGTCGGACGTAAGTCGTGACGGTTTTCGACCGCAGAAAATCGGATGTGTATTCGTGACACTACCGGGAGTGCCGCTCTCAGTCGAGCAAACCCACAGCGACTATTCTTCCGGACGGAAGCTATCGTTTGCTTGGTAGCTCACGCCTTCACTGTTCTCGACGCGAAGCGTGACAGTGTGTAAGACGTCGGTCTCCCAGTGTTCTTCGACAACTTCCCCGGACCGCTGGAGTTCCTCGGTCTTGCCCCCGCTGTCGTCATATTTGTTGATAAACCAGTCGTAGCTCTCGATGCTGCCGACGGGCGTCGTCGACTCGCTTGCGTCCAGTGTCACCGGGTTCTTCGGGGTGATTTCGTCCGGATAGATGTTGATTACTGGTGTCGGTGCGTCGGGGTTCTTTTGTGGGGTAAACTCTACCGTGTCTCGGTCGGTGTTACCGGCCGTGTTGGTGACCTCGAGCCCGACTTTGAAGGTAGTTTGTTCGGAGAAGCTCTCCTCGACCGTCTCGCCGGAAAGGGACGGCTCCCCGTCGAAGACATCCCAGTCGGGATTTGCGTCGATGTTCCGCCAGTACCAGTCGTAGCTCTCGATTTCGCCCGTTGGGGTCGTGGATCCGCTCGCGTCGAACTCGATCGGATTGTACACCGGGTCCTGCGGCGAGAAGTCGATCTCTGCGGTCGGAGTCGTGTCACGTGAGTCCAGCACCTGACCGCTTTTGCTCACGTACGTCGATTCTCCATCGGACCGTTTAATCGTGAGGTGTGCCGTGTACTCCCCGGCTTCTTCGAACGTAGTAGAGGCAGTCTGACCGGTGTACTGTTCGAAGCCGGTCGGACCGACGATGACCCACTCGTACTCTGCGAATGCCCTCGTACAGATAAACGATACTGCTTCACCGACCACTGGTTGGGTCGGATCGACCGCAATCGTCACGTCACTGCTCGCTGCGCTAGCTGTCCCACTCGTACCGAGTAGCACACCTGCGGCCGTCCCGAACGTCGCGAGCGCACCGCGTCGAGTCGTCAGCTGTTCTCGAGCAATATTACCGTCACGATTGTCTTCCGACATCATCCAAAACCAATAGTTCACGAATAATAATAGTACCTATTTCTAAACAGTACTTCAATAGGTGATTATCGACACAACATATTTATCTGACGTCTCTCGTTGCCGATGAGACGTGTCCCTACGGAACTGTCCGGGCGAGGGCGACGGGCCTTTACCGATCGGGAGGCTACCGAGCGGTAATGAGTAAACCCACGCCCGACGTGTACGAGCAGGGCAAGGGCATGGACGCCCACAATCAGGCGATGCGGGAGATTCGCTCGCGCAAGGAGGCCAGCTACGATCCGCACGAACCCACCCGCGTCTGGCTCGACGAGGACAACACCCCCGACGGCGTCAAATCGAGCCTGACGATCATCCTGAACACCGGCGGCTGCCGGTGGGCCCGCGCCGGCGGCTGTACGATGTGCGGCTACGTCGCGGAGAGCGTCGACGGCGGCTCCGTCTCCCACGACGCCCTGATGGACCAGATCGACGTCTGTCTCGCCCACGAGGCCGACAACGCGGACGAGCCCGCCGACCTCATCAAGATCTACACCTCCGGCTCGTTCCTCGACGAGCGCGAGGTCGGCGCCGAAACGCGTCGGGCGATCGCCGACACCTTCGCCGACCGCGAGCGCTTCGTCGTCGAGTCGCTGCCGGACTTCGTCGACCGCGAGAAGATCGCCGACTTCACCCGCCACGGCATCGACACGGACGTCGCGATCGGGCTCGAGACGGCGACCGACCGCGTGCGCCACGACTGCGTGAACAAGTACTTCGACTTCGCGGACTTCGAAGACGCCTGTGCTGAAGCTGCCGCTGCGGACGACGCCGCGAGCGACGCCGCGGCCGGGATCAAGGCCTACCTCCTGCTGAAACCGCCGTTCCTCACGGAATCGGAGGCCGTCGACGACATGATCTCGTCGATCGAGCGCTGTGCCGCCGTCGCGGGCTGTCACACCGTCTCGATGAACCCCTGTAACGTCCAGCGCTACACGATGGTCGACGACCTCTACTTCGAGGACGGCTACCGGCCGCCGTGGCTCTGGTCGGTCGCCCACATCCTCGAGGAGACGGCCGACGTCGACGCCATCGTCGTCTCGGACCCGGTCGGTCACGGCTCGGATCGAGGCCCGCACAACTGCCAGGAGTGCGACGACAACGTCCAGAAAGCGATCAAGGACTTCGACCTTCGGCAGGACCCGTCGGTCTTCGAGCAGGTCTCCTGCGAGTGCGAACTGACCTGGGAGACCGTCGTCGAGCGCGAACGAAGCTTCAACCAGCCGCTGACTCGATAGCGCCGTGCGCCGCGCGGCGGGACTTCGGGGTACTTACGGTGTTGTCGAACGACAGTTCCTACATGGTACTCCCGTCGTTCTCGGACTACTGGAACGAGCTCGAACCGACGCTGTTGATCGTCGTCGGGTTCCTGCTGTTCGTCTTTCCCGAGCCCGCGACCTCCGCGCTGGGCGCGGGACTCATGCTGCTCGGCGGTAGCTGGTGGTTCTACGAATGGGGTCGCTAGACGCGCCTAGTCGCCGGCGGCGGTCCCGTCCGACGTCGACCGAACCGACTCCATGTCGGCACGGGGGATGTCGAGTCTGACGACGGTCCCGCGGGGCTCGTTGTCCACGAACGAGAGCGTCCCGCCCGCCTGCGTGACGACCCAGTTGACCAGCCAGAGCCCGAGCCCGCTGGCGTGGCGGAGTTGCGTAATCTCCTGATCCCCCTCGAGGAGTTCGCGCTCCTCCTCGGGAATGCCGGGGCCGTCGTCGGCCACCGTCACCGTCAGCACGTCGTCGTCCGGCCGATCGCGCAGCGTCACGTCGATGGCGGGTCGCGATCGGTCGTTGTGTTCGACGGCGTTCTCGAGCACCTGGAAGAGCGCCGCCTGCAGGTACTCGTCGGCGCGAGCGAAGGCTCGGTCCGGGAGCGAGCAGTCGACGTCCACGTCGTGGGTGCTCTCGAGGCGGGTCACTGCCTGCTCGACGGCCGTGGTGAGATCGATCGGGCCGGCCGGGATTTCGTCGCGGTCGAGCACCCGTTCGACGGACCGCGTCTTCTCCGCGAGCCCGGTGAGTTCGCTCGCCCGATTCCGGATAGTCTCGACGTACTGGCGATCCGAGCCGTCGACGGCGTCCGCGAGTATCTCGGCACAGCCGTTGATGATGTTCATGCCGTTGCGCAGGTCGTGACGCAGGACCCGATTGAGGATCTCGAGCCGTTTCTGTCGCTGTTTCTGGGCGGTGATGTCGGTATAGAGGGCGAAGGCCCGATCCGACGAGCCGTCCGTCTCTATCGGAACGACGCGGAGCCTGAAATCGCGTAACCCGTCCGCGGTCCGCCGTTTGACCTCGGCCGTCCCGATTTCGCCGCGGCTCCCCTGTCGATTGAGCGTCTCCGCATTGGCCGTCCTGTTGGGTGGCACGATGGTCTCGTCGACCGGCGTTCCGACGAGCTCCGCTTCGTCGTATCCGAATATCCGTTCGAACGCTGGATTGATCGCCTCGACGATCGGGCCGTCCGCGAGTTGCGTGACGCTGACGACGGCGTCGGGAACGTTTTCGAACAGCGCCGCGAACCGGTCGCGTTCGGTCCGCAGCCGTTTTTCGAAGTCGATCCGATCCAGCGCGTCGGTAACGTGGGACAGCAACAGCTCCGCCAGTTCTTCGTCGGCGATCGTAAACGCGTCGGGCTCCGTCGAGACGGCCTGAAACACGCCTCGGTCGCCGATCGGCACGCTCAGCACGGATCTGATGCCGTCGACGGCCGGCGACGCGTCGTCGTCTGTGGTGACGTCGCCGGTTCGATACGACCGGCCCGTCCGGTAGGTCTTTCCGGCGATACTCTCGTCGATTCCCAGCGTCCCGTCGGGGTCCGCTTCGAGGCTGGACGAAATGGCCTGCGTGACGAGCTCCTTCCCGCGGGCCCTATCGACGCAACAGATGTCGAAATTGAGCACGTCTTCGGCCGCTTCGACGGTCTCTTCGTATATTTCCTCGTGGCTCTCGCAGCTATCGAGACGGGAGGCGACGTCGTGAAGCCCCTCGATTTTCCCCTTCCGGCTGACCAGTTTCCGCTCCATGCGCTTGCGGTCGCTGATGTCGCGAGCGATGCCGACCGTCCCCACGAGTTCGCCGTCGGAGTGCAACAACGACATGCTGACCTCGGCCGGCGTTCGCGTCCCGTCGGCACCGATCAACGTGATCTCGTAGGTCGCGACCCGCTGCTCGTTGTCGGCCGTGAGGGACCGAATGTGACGGGCGCCGCGTTCGACGCTCTCTGGCGTGAGAATCCGCGAGACGTGTTCGCCGAGGAGGTCGCCGCGGTCGTAGCCGGTTTCGGCCATCATCGTCTCGTTGACGGTGACGAACCGACCCTCTCGGTCGAGCTGGTAGACGCAGTCGCCGACCGTCTCGACGACGGTCCGCGTCCGCTCGAGTTCGCGCTCGCGTGCCGCCCGATCGAGCGCCGCTTCCGCGGTCGCGGCGAGGACGTGAATGAGGTTGATCTCGGCGTCGTCGAGAGCCGTCTCGCCCGACGACGCAACCGTCAACAGCCCGTGACGACCGAGCGGTTGGAAGATCGTCGGCCCGACTTCGGCCGCGATATCGTACGGAATCCGCTCCGTCTCGACGGTCTCGACGATCGTCCGTTCCTGCGCGGCGTAGGCGTCCCAAAAGACGGACTCCCCGGACCCGACCGACGCGACGGTATCGGCGTGTTCGCTGAGCGTCGACGTGACCCCCGCGAGTTCGAGCGTCTCCGTCCGCTCGTCGTAGAATCGAATCCCGGCCAGCGGCTGGTCGATCACGTCCTCGGTCGCCGCCATCACGATGTCGGCAATTTCGTCGGTCGACTCGGCTCGCAGTAACGCCTGGCTCGTCTCCTGCAGCGCCTCGAGCGCGTTTGCCCGTTTGACGTCTGCCGTGACGTCCTGTCCGAACGAGAGGACGCTGACGACCTCCCCGTCCTCGATCAGCGGCGCGTTGAACCACTCGCAGGTGACCGTTGTGCCGTCCTCGCGGACGGTACGATGCACCCGCCGAAACGGCTCGCCGTCGGTCTCACCGTCGACGAGATCGTTCCGGTACTCCCGTACCGCTTGCCGGTCTTCGTCCAGAACGAGCAACTCGACAATCGACTCCCCGATGACCTCGTCGGCGGTGTAGCCGAACAGCTCGGTCGCCGCCGGATTCCAGCTTTGCACCTCGAACTCGAGGGACCACTCGACGATCGCGAGCGGCGACTGTTCGACGAGTAACTCGAGCCGGTCCGAGTGATCGTCCGTCGACGCCGCTGCACGAGAGTCGGTGGCGTCGGGACGCGCGTCTCCGGCGCAGCCGTCAGTCCGTCGCTCGGCGAGCAACGCTCGCAGCCGTTCCGTAAGCGTCTCGACGCCTTGCGAACGGGGAACGTACCCGTCGGCTCCCGCCGCGACGACCGCGCCTGCGAGTGCTTCGCTGCCGTCGTCGGGGAAAACGACGACCGGGACGTCGGATCGGTGGCTCCGAATCCGTCTGCAACAGTCGACGGGATCGCCGTCCGGACTGGGACTCCCGACCACGACGCAATCGGCGTTCGAAAGCCGCTCGAGACACGCATCGATCGTCCGAACCGACTCGGTCGTGACGCCACGCTCCTCGAGGGCGCGTTCGACGACGCCCCCGGTGTCAGAACCGACGGCGACGACAGTGGTGTTCGGTCCGATGTTCGTGCCCATCCCCTGTATTCCGGTCGAGTCCAACGAACCCCGGTACTATTACTCTTCGATTCGACTCACGAACTGAGTCGTGGCGATCGCGGCTCGCACAGGGCCCGAAAACGGCCGTTTCCGAGCCTGTGCGATGTGTTATGCTGACTCGAACCCACGGAGGACTCCCTGTCCGTCGGTTGGCCCCACGTCGGGCAGGGTCGCACGCTCCGGGTGAGGCATCAACACCGCGACGGTCTCGCGGTCGCCGAGCACGCCCGCGACGTTGTGTTTCGAGCCGTTCGGGTTGACGTCGGGGCCGGTCTCGCCGTCCTCGTCACAGTACCGGAAGAGGATCCGGTCATCGTCCTCGAGGTCGTCGAGTCGCTCGTCGTCGATCTCGTAGCGGCCCTCGCCGTGGGCGATCGGGACTTCGATGACGTCGCCCTCGTCGTAGGCGGCGGTCCAAGGTGTGTCCGCGCGCTCGACGCGCAGGAAGACGTGTTCGCACTGGAAGCGCGCGCTCTCGTTGGTCGTGAACGCGCCCTCGGTCAGCCCCGACTCGCAGCCGATCTGGGCGCCATTACAGATACCGAGGACGGGAACGCCCTCGGCCGCAGCCTCGCGGACCTCGGCCATGATCGGCGAGCGGGCCGCCATCGCTCCCGCGCGGAGGTAGTCGCCGTAGGAGAACCCGCCGGGAAGGACGACGCCGGTCGCGTCTGCGGGGAGGCCGTCCTCGTGCCAGACGATCTCGGCGTCGATATCGAGGTGCGCGAGGGCGCGTTCGGCGTCGCGGTCGCAGTTCGAACCGCCGAATCGGAGTATTGCGACCGTCATCTACCGCTCGTCGACCTCCACGTCGTAATCGTGGATGGTCGGATTCGCCAGCAGCCGTTCGGCCATCTCGTCGGCGCGCTCGCGCGCGCCGTCCGCGGAGTCGGCCTCGAGGTCGACCTCGAAGCGGTCGGCCGACCGCAGATCCTCGAGTTCGAAGCCCAGCCGCTCGAGGGCTTGCTTCGTGGTCTCGGCCTCGGGGTCCAGCACGCCCCGTTTGAGTCGAACCGTCACCGTCGCGGTGTACGCGGTCATCACCTGATACCCCGTAACCGTGCTCAAAAACGCTTTCGCCTTGGCTCCGTAATGCACGTTCGTGGATACTGCTGTCGGCGACGGGATCGCGACCGATGCTCGCCCCGCCGTCGGCCGGCCGTACCGCGACCCTCGCTCCGTGCGGTCCTCGCCGCCGTTCGCGAGCCGGCAGTCGCTCGGCGACCGATCACGCCGCTCGCACGACGACGATGTCCCCCGTCGCGTGGACGGTGATCGTGTACGCGTCCAGCCGGAACGACACCTGTCCGGTGTTCCGGGTCGCGGGTCCGCTCGTCGGCGCGAACAGCGTCTCGAGGCTCTCGGGATCGATTCGGTCGTACAGCCGCTCGACCTCGGTCGGATCGCTCCCGGAGAGCGCTGCGACCGTCGAGACGATGGTAGACGTCAGCGAGTCGGTGTCTGCCCAGTCGTGTGAGACGAACGCCGTCTTTCGTTCGCGATCGATTCGTGATCGGCCGTTGTCGTCGGAAGTTACCGTCATCGTATTCACCTGTCGGCTGGCGACTGTCACTGTGCGTGACTGAACAGCCGTACGACAGTCCCGTGTATAAAACCCTGTCAGACATATTACATCGGGTTGTAGGACAAAATAAACGCGTTTCCGGGACGGGCGGGTGGTCGGCGGCGAGCGGTCGTCATACGTTCGACCGAGGCGATCGGCGACGATCGGGACTGTCGATCGGTCGCGGTCGAACTGATCGTCAGTTTCATTTCTCCCTGGCGTAATTTTTCAGCCGTAATGTATAATAACAAATTCTGTGCGACTGATTCGCACGCACCTCCTCGGAAAGCAGGACTTTTAGCCGCCGGTAAACTGCACTCCGTCGTGATGGATCGACATTCGCTCGAGCGGAGGTGGCAGCGGTGACGACCGACGTAACGGAGATCACGGTGATCGGAGACGACGACACCGGACTGGTCGCGAACGTGACCAGCCTCCTGTTCGAGCGCGGAATCAACATCGAGGACCTGGATCAGGCGGTTCGCGACGGCGTCTTCCGGATGTACCTCGCCGTGGACACCTCCGAGATGGTCTGTACGGAGGAGACGCTTCGCGAGGACCTCGACGACCTCGGCGACGACCTCGGACTGGACGTCCAGGTCCGGTTCCCCGCCGACCGCGAGACTCAGCAGATCGCCGTCCTCGTCACGAAGGAGAGCCACTGCCTCGAGGCCCTGTTCGAAGCCTGGGCGAACGACGACCTCGGTGCGGACATCGGCGTCGTCATCGGCAACCACGACGACCTGCAACCCCTCGCGGAGCACTACGACGTGCCCTTCCACGACATCGGCGACGAGGGCGGCCAGCAAAACGAGGACGAACTCCTCGATCTGCTCGCCGAGTACGACGTCGACCTCATCGTCCTCGCGCGGTACATGCGGATCCTCAGCCCGAACGTCGTCTTCCGCTACGAGGACCGTATCATCAACGTCCATCCGTCCCTGCTGCCGGCGTTCCCCGGCGCGGAGGCCTACCGGCAGGCCGTCGAGGAGGGGGTCCGTGTCGCGGGCGTCACCGCCCACTACGTCACGACCGACCTCGACCAGGGCCCGATCATCACCCAGCGCGCGTTCGACGTCCCCGACGACGCAGACCTCGACGAGATGAAACGCCGCGGCCAGCCGCTGGAAGCCGACGCCCTGCTCGAGGCCGTCCAACTGCACCTGAACGGCGACGTCTCGGTCCACCGGGGCCGGACCTCGGTTCGGGAGAACGGCACCCAGTACCAGCTCGGCCTGCCCGGCGAGATCGAGGAATTCACCCCCGATCGACCGGTCGACGGGATCGGCAGCGCGGTCGCCGAGGACCAGTAGCCGCGCTGGGACCGACCGGCTCTCTCTCTCTCCCCCCGCAGGACGACCGGTACCGTCACCGATCGGTCGCTCTCGGGCGCGTTAGTTTTCGGCTCGACCGTTCGCTTCCGCCGGCCGAGTGACGATCTCCGGAGTTTCCGGCGGTTCGTCACCGGGCGGAAGCGAAACGGAGAACGTCGAACCCACTCCGGGTTCCGAGTCGACTCGTATGTCTCCTCCGTGGCGCTCGACGATCCGCCTGCAGAGGGCCAGTCCGATCCCCGAACCGGTCTGCTCTTCGCTCGAGTGAAGGCGCTGGAAGATGTCGAAAACACGGTCCGTATCGTCGGCAGCGATACCGACTCCCTCGTCGCGAACCGAAACCGTCCATTCGTCCCCCTCCCGTGCTGCCGACACGTGTATTCGGGGGCGGTCGTCGCCACTGTAATCGATCGCGTTGCTCAGCAGGTTCTGGAAGAGCTGGTACAGCTGCCGTTCGTCGCCGCCGACGGTGGGGAGCGACTCTCGCGTGATTTCGGCGTCCGTCGTTTCGATCTTACACTGAAGGTCCACGAGCGCGTCGTCCAGAACCCCGTCCAGGTCGACTGCCTCGAACGGGTCGCCCTGGGTTTCGATCCGCGAGTAGTCGAGCAGTCCGTCGATCATCGCCTTCATCCGGTCGGCCCCGTCGACCGCGAACTCGATGAACTCCGCCCCGTCCTCGTCGAGTTCGTCGCCGTATCGGTCTTCGACGAGTTGGAGATAGCTCGTCACCATCCGAAGCGGCTCCTGTAAATCGTGCGAGGCGGCGTACGCGAACTGTTCGAGCCGCTCGTTCGACGCTTCCAGCTCGATGACCGCCTCCTCGAGGCGCTCTTCGGCCTCTTTCAACTCGTCGTTTTGCGCTTCGAGCTGCTCGGCTTGAATGAGCGTCTGGGTCTCGTAAACGCCGATCGCCAGCCCTGCGATCGTGCCGATCGCTAGCAGGACCGCCTGCGTCCCGAACGTGAACTGAACGGTAACGCCGGGATGGAGGACACGCAGGCCGAAAACGACCGCCATGACGGCGATACCCCCGAAGACTCGCGTTACGATACGGGGATAGAATCTCGGCGGAACGTCACTGTTCGGTAACCAGTTCCAGACGGATACCAGTACGACTCCGAGCGCGCCGATCAGGATCAAATCGAGTATCGCTTCCAGGAGGATACCGGTGGTACCCAACGTGTGGACCGATTTCCCCATTGCACCGAGAAGAATTAGCACACCCAGTGCAGGGATAGCGCCGTGCCAGCGGCTCAGTTTGCGCACGTACGATTCGAGACTCTCGCCGAGCCGACTGGAGTTCCCAACCACTACGTCTCACATGACCGGCGAGCCTGTTCAGGGGCGCTTTTTAATATACAACTCCTTTAAGAGGGTTGTTGACTCGAGCCCGACAGTTCCGGGAGCGTACTCCGGAGCACGCGATCGATACCGCGTCGGAGCCGAGACGCCACCGCCTGCTGTGTGATCCCGAGCTCGTCGCCGAGCTCTCCCATCGTCACGTCACGCGGCGAATTGAAGTAGCCGCGATCGTGGGCGAGTACCAGCGCCTCCCGCTGGGGTTCGGTCAGCGCGGCTCCGGTATCCGTCCCGATCGGCGTGAGCGCGTTGAGTTTCGTCAGCGTGATCGGAATGTCCAGCTCTCGGCAGCGATTTTGAAAGGCGGCGATGTCGCTTCGAGCGTCCCCGCGAACGTCGAACGTCCACTGCTGACTCGTGCCGACCGCTTTGACGAGCGGAACCTTCGTCTCGGTCAGCGTGCTCAACACGCCGTCGTGCTCCAGCGCCCACTCGACGCGCAACAGATACTCGTCCGCGACGGAATCGACGAATTTGATATTCCGTACACCCGGGTGATCGGTGAACGCGCTCTCGATGTCGTCGACCACGGTCCCTCGAACCCAGAAGTACGGCACTACCACGTCCCGTGCCGGAATTATCCGCTCGAGTTCGACGGTCACGCCCGGCAACTGTTCGAACACGCTCCCGAGCGGGAACTGGTCGGACGGTATCGTGAACGTCGCCTCGGTAGCCATCGTCCCAGCAGTTACGTTCCAGCGGTAAAGATCTGTGTTACGCTTCGGTACTACCACCCTGCTCGAACCGGTCACTCGAGATGCGTCGTGAACCAGTCCGCGGCGTGGTCGGCGACCGTCTCGAGTTCGCCCGGTCCGTCGAAGAGGTGGCCCGCGCCCTCGACGATTCGGAGGTCCCGCTCGACGGCGAGCGCCTCGTAGATCTCTCGGTTCAGTTTCCGGACCGACTCGTCCTCGCCGCCGACGACGAGCAGCGTCGGCGCGGTCACGTCGTCGACGATATCGGCCGCCATGTCGACCCGGCCGCCGCGCGAGACCACCGCGTCGATCGCCGTTTCCGGCCGGGCCGCACCGCGGAGGGCTGCCGCGGCACCCGTACTGGAGCCGAAGTAGCCGATCGAGTGCGTGCTCGTCTCCGGCCGCTCGCGGACCCACTCGGTCGTCGCGACGAGGCGGTCGGTCAAGCGCGGGATGTCGAACCGGTTCTCCCGATGCCGATCCTCGACCTCGGTCAGTAAATCGAACAGGAGCGTGGCGAGCCCGCGCTCGCGGAGCCGCTCGGCGACGAAGTTGTTTCGCGGACTGTGCCGACTGCTCCCGCTCCCGTGGGCGAAGACGACGAGCCCGGTCGATTCCGGCGGCACGACGAGTTCGCCCTCGAGCGTCACCTCGTCGACGGGGATCTCGGTCACGGTGTGGGTCCCGTCGGGCGTCATATCCAGCGGTGCGCGTCGCAGACGGTTGACTGTTCGGATGGCTAGCGCGGCTGACACCCGTCGTCCGTCCCGAGAACCAGCGCGGAACGACGCCGTCGCACGATCCTCCGGCCGATGCCGTACGAGCAACCGGTGTCCGGCTCAGGCGGAGTTCGACGACTCCCACTGCTCGCGGCAGTCGTCGGTACAGAAATAGCGGTAGACGGCCGCCCCGTCTTCGACTGTCGTCACGACGCGCTGTTCGGAAGCCGGTCCAACGGGGTCGCCGCACGTTCGACATTCCGGTGAGTCCTCGTCCGTCGAATCAGTCATCGGTTGACAGGTGGGACGAGACCCACTTGAACGAATCCATTGCGGCGTATTCGGCCACGGATGGCGAACGGATTCGTTCGGTCTTCGCTCCGAACCCGAAGCGAACGACGGCCGGAGCGCCGACGTGGCTCCGAGATCGGTTCGGGTCCGGAGCCTGCCCCCGCCGGTCCCGCGAACAGCAACCTTATCGCCGGCACCGTCGTACATTGGTATGTTATGGCACAACAAGAAATCGAACAGGAGTTGTCCGTCGACCAGTACACGCTCGGACTCGTCGGCCCCGATCAGGAGTGGGCGGGGACCGTCGCTGACGGCGGGACGATCGAGACGTACACGCCGCCGGGCTGTTGGGGTCCGATGATCACGCCCGAGTTCCGCGGCGGCCACGAGGTGACCCGGCCGATCCGCGTCGAGGGGGCCTCGGTCGGCGACGCCGTCGCGCTCCACATCCGGGACGTCGACGTGACGAGCATGGCGACGAGCACGGGGTCGATGGCCGAACGCGAGGGGGCTTTCGGTGACGACCCGTTCGTCGATCACCGCTGTCCGGAGTGTGGCACCGAGTGGCCGGAGACGGTCGTCGAGGGCACGGGTCCGGAATCGATCACGTGCGCCGAGTGCGGCGCGAACGCCTCCTCTTTCGGCTTCGAGTACGGCTACACCGTCGCCTTCGACGACGATCACACGGTCGGGATCACGCTCGACGAGGACGGTGCGCACGAACTCGCCGAAGACGCCGACGAGGTGATGGACATCCCCGACCACTCGCGCCAGCACCCCATCCTGCTGTACGAACCCGGCGAGATGCCCGGCACGCTGGGGCGGCTGCGTCCGTTCATCGGAAACGTCGGGACGACACCGCCGGTCACGATGCCCGACTCGCACAACGCCGGCGACTTCGGCCAGTACCTCATTGGGGCCGAACACGACTACGGCGTCGAGAGTGAGGCCGACCTCGAGGCCCGAACCGACGGCCACATGGACGTCCCGCAGGTCCGGCCGGGCGCGACGCTCATCTGCCCGGTCAAGGTCGACGGGGCCGGCGTCTACGTCGGCGACCTGCACGCCAACCAGGGCGACGGCGAACTCTCCCTGCACACGACCGACGTGAGCGGCACCGTCCGGATGGACGTCGAGGTCATCGAGGGGCTCGAGCTCGACGGGCCGGTCCTCCTGCCGAACGAAGCGGACCTGCCTTTCATCAGCAGCCCCTACAGCGACGAGGAGCGCGAGGCGGGGCGCGCCCTCGGCGCGGAACACGGCGTCGACGTCGAAACGGAGATGGGACCGATCCAGGTCATCGGCTCCGGCGCGACGGTCAACGACGCGACGCAGAACGCGTTCGACCGCGCCACGAAACTGCTCGACATGAGCGAGGGCGAGGTCCGCTCTCGGTGTACGTTCACCGGCGGCGTCCAGATCGGTCGGCTCCCCGGCGTCGTCCAGCTCGACGTGCTCGCGCCGATGGCCGTGCTCGAGGAACGTGGCATCGACCACCTGGTGCGCGAGCAGTACGATCTGTAAGTGCGGATCGGTCGTTCCGCCGCGCGCCCGTCGGCCAGTCCGATGTGTTCGCCGTTCGTCTAGATCTCACGCCCGTCGTAGGCCGCGAGCAACTCCTGCAGATACGCTTCGACCGCCCTCGCACGCTCGAGTGTCTCGCAGGACACCGCCGGCGGCGGATTGTACAGCTTGTCCGCGATCCACGAGAGCAGCGTCCCCACGGCGTCGTCCGGCAACTCACCCGGGTCCCAGGCGAGCGCCAGCACCGTCCCGTCGTCGCCGATCCTCGCCCCCTCGACGTTCGTCAATCCGTAGCAACTCTCCGTCCGTCCGTCGAGCGTCTCGACGCACAGTGAGCCGCCCCGGATCGCCCACCGCCGATCCTCGGCGACCCATTCGAACCGTGTCTCGGTCGGAACCAGACACGCGTCGTGTTCCGACAGTCCGACGATTTCGCCCGATCGGATCTCGTCGCCGAGCAGCGTCGCGTCCACCCCCGCGTCCGCGTGATGCGGGATCGCGTCGAGGACCGGCGTGTCACCGTCGCGGAGCTCGAACCGAAACACGAAGTGCGAGCCGGCGATCCCGTCCGTGAGTGCGACCAGCTCGAACAGCGCGTCCCGTCCCGGGGCGGTCGTCGTCGGAACGCGCCACGCGGTGGTGCCGTTTCGATCCGCGCCGGGGAACCGCTCGAACCGATCGCGAACGGCGGTCCACGTCCGCCGGCAGTCGTCGCCGTCCGGCTCCATCTCCAGTTCGTCTTCCTGAAGCCAGACTACTGCAGTCGTCGCGTCCGGGAGGACCGACTCGAGGAGGGATCGGCACTCCTCGGCGAAGCCGTCGCACTCGAGGTGATGCGTTCGGTGTACTCCGGAGGGCATATCCCACGTAGCCGGTCGCCGGAACAATAGTTGTTTTCCTAACCACTCGCCCTCGCACCCGGACCCCGATCGTCCGTCTCCCCTGTCCCCTCCTCGGCTCCGCCCTGCACCGCAGGAACAATCGACAGCGACGCTCCATCCGGAACCCGATCCGCGAGTCCGGCGCGGCCGCCGTCGAGCGATGCTCTGACGCTCGGCCGAACGTCGTCGCCGTCGTACAGGTGGGGCTCCGCTCGGGGGTAGGCGTCGACAACGGCCGCGATCGCGTCGGCGACGGTCCCGCCCGACCACTCGAGCGTCATCGTTTTCGCCCCAGTCGCGCTCCGCAAGGGGCCGTACACCGTGACCTCGGTCTCCATGGTCGATACTCGGCTCGTCCGCACAAGTATCTGGCCGGCGCTCCGGCAGGGGTGAACGGCGAGCGGAGAAGGGGTCGTGGGTTAGTCGTCGCTCGGCTCGGCGCGGGACCCGGCAGTCGACGCCACGTCCTGCTGGCCGATCCACGTCGACGAGAACAGCGGGGCGACGGCGAACGCGAGCATCACGAGCACGAACACCGTCAGCATGACGCCCGCGACGGCCGTGATCCCGGTGGTGAGGTTGAACAGGACGATACCCGCTGCGGCTCCACTGGTGGCGAGGCTCATTTGCGGTCGTCCGAATGTGGCGACCCCCTCCATATGAGGGTTACTTTGTGCGATCGCGGATGCGGCTCGATACCAGGTAGCGTAGCGGGGCGTCACCGGATTCGATCGGATCGCGGCCGCTGTCGCGGGCCCGTCGTGACCTTACAGCCGCTGGACCGCACCGATCGCGCTCGAGAGCGGCGGGGCGTCGAAGAACTCCCGACCGGTGTAGGCGTTGGCACCGGCACAGTACAGGTCCCGTGCGGTCTCGACGACGGCCTCGTCGAGGGGGGCGGGCTCCGCGTCGCAGAGCGACTTCCAGTCGGCGACGCCCGCTCGCTTCGCCTCGGTCTTGGCGGCGTCGACGGCCCGAACCCAGTCGGGCTGGGTCCGCTTGTGGTACTGGCGGAGGACCTCCTTCGAAAGCTGGACCCCCTCGTAGCTGAAGCGGTTCTCGTCGAAGGTGCCGACGACGTCGGCGACGCGAATCTCGCCTCGGTAGTAGCAACACTCGATCTTGCCGTCCTCGTGGACCAGTCCGGCCGACTCGGCCTGTTCGGTGACGATCCGGTTGACCTCGCGGGCGGTCGACTCGAGGTCGTCGATCGACGCCTCGCCGGCGATGGCGTCGGCCTCGTCGCGCTCGAGCTGGCGGTCGCTCTCCTCGTACTTCGTGGTGAACTCGACGATCGGCTCCGCCAGGTCGACGGCCTCGTCCGGCCAGCTATCGAACTCGAGGCCGTGATCGGCGGGCTCGGTTCGATCCCGCAGGCTCGAGCCGACGGGGACCCGGTTGCGGAAGACGATTTCGAGGGGGATCAGGTAGTTCTCGCCGGCCGCGTCGTGATAGCTGTCGTAGTCGTACTCCCGGCCCTCGTGGGGCAGGTCGGGTACCTGCGTGAGGTCGATGGCCATCTCCCAGGGCGGGTGGGAGGCGTCCTCGAGCGAGACGACGTCGCCGTTTTCGACCACGCCGCGGTAGTGGGTGGGGACGCCCTCGGCCTCGAGCAGTTCGAAGTTGAACGCGCCCATCGTACAGAGGCTCGCGCCCTTCTGGGGGATCTGGTCGGGCATCTTCCCCCAGTCGAACACCGAGTAATCGTCGGTGAAGACGAACGCGCCGCGGCCGAACTCCTCGTCGGTCGCCGGCTCCTCGATGCGGAACTCCTTGACGCTCGTCATTCGAGACACCTCGGGACGTGTCCGCCGCCGCAGTTCATACTCCAGTTGCCGTGGCCGGACCCTAAGAAGGTTTCAATATCGGGTAACCGGCCCGAGGTCGGTGAGCGGTCCCCCCGCGTTCGGATCGATACCCGCCCGCTCTCGGCCGGTTTCGACGGACTCGAGGGTCCCGTCCGCGTCCCGACGGAGCGAGGCCTCGAGCGACCCGACGTCGACGAGTTCGCGAAGCGTCGACTCTCACCGGCCCGTCACGAACGCCGCGAGGGCGACGCACGCTTCCAGCGTCCGGCGTCCGGCGTCCGTGCGCTCCGGTGCGGGCGCACCGGGGCTCTCAATCCACCATGCTTTTCTCGCTGTACTGGTATCGTTACGCCGATGGAGCGACCGGTGACCGAGGCCGACCTCACGTTCGACCACGTTCCCGAGACCGACCAGTCATTCGAGAACGCACTGGCAAAGGCGCGCGACGGCGACCGGCTCGCGGTCGACGACGCGATCGAGTTACTCACGACGGGAACCGAGAGCGAGGGGATCGACCGCCGGCGCAAGGAGCGCGTCCTCGAGGCGGCCGACCGCCGTCGCGCCGAGATGGTCGGCGAGGAGGTCACCTTCGTCGCGAACCTGAACAACAACGTCACGACCGCCTGCAACGTGGGCTGTCTCTTCTGTAACTTCAAAGACGCCGCCCACACCTTCGAGAGCGACGCGGAGAGCGAGACGGCCGGCTTTACGAAGACGCCCGCTGAATCGCGCGAAATCGTCGCCGACGCCGTCGAACGAGGGATCTACGAGGTCACGTCGGTCTCGGGTCTCCACCCCGCGTTCGCGCTCGACGAGGAACACCGGGAGATCCTCGACGACCACCCGAACCCGAAGGCGGTCAACTACAAGCCACCTGCGGTCTACGAGACCGATCCCGGCACCTACGCGGCTCAGCTGTCGGCGATGAGCGTCGACGGGGTCCACGTCCACTCGATGACGCCCGAAGAGGCCTACCACGCTCGGCGGGGTACCGACTGGTCCTACGAGGAAGTTTACCGCCGGCTGAAAGACGCGGGACTCGATACGGTCCCCGGGACCGCAGCGGAAATTCTCGTCGAGGAGGTCCGCGAGGTGATCTGTCCCGGCAAGATCAGTACGGAGGGCTGGCTCGAGGCGATGGAGGCGGCCGCGAACGTCGGGCTCGGGATGACGGCGACGATCATGTACGGCCACGTCGAGAACGAGGCCCACCGCGCGATGCACCTGAAACGGGTCCGCGACCTGCAGGATCGGACGGGGACGATTACGGAGTTCGTGCCGCTCTCGTTCGTCCACCAGAACACGCCGCTGTTCGAACACGACGTGGTGAGCGGCGGCCCGAGCATCGACGAGGACGAACTGCTGATCGCCGTCTCGCGACTGTTCCTCGACAACGTCGAGCACATCCAGTCCTCGTGGGTCAAGTACGGCGACGAGCAGGGACTGAAGATGCTCTCGTGTGGGGCCGACGACTACATGGGGACGATCCTCTCCGAAGAGATCACCAAGCGGGCGGGCGGGGGCTACGGCGAGTTCCGGTCGTTCGAGGACTACGTCGAAATGATCTCCTCGATCGGTCGGGTCCCCGTCGAACGGTCGACCGATTACGAGACCCGGCGCGTCATCGACCCCGACGAACCGCCGTTCGGTCCGCGGCTCGGGCCGAACGCCGACGGAACGCCGCTGCTGACTCGAGAGGAGCGGGACGCGCGGGCCGTTCCCGCCGACGACTGAGCGGCTCGTCCCCCCTCGGCGTTCTCGTCATCGTCCGCTCGCGTACCCGGGCCGCTCTCGAGATGGCCGGCGGGCGGTATCGCGGAACGGCTGCGACGACCGACACGCTTGATATCGCACCGCGTCTAGAGACTCCGATGAGCACCGACACATTCAGTACGGAAATTGGCGACGATCTGGCGACCGGGATCGTCAGCGCCGCACGCACCAGCCTCGGCGACACCCTCCGGAGCGTCGTGTATTTCACGCCGTCGGCGCTCGAGATCCTGTACCTCCGTCAGGGCCTCTACGACTCGATGGAAGAGGCTCGGCCGGCGAAGACGCAGCTCGTCGAACTCGAGCGGGTCGGGTTTGCGGAGCGTCCGGTTCGAACGGCGATCACTGACCGGGAAGACGGGTCGGAAATCGGCCCGTACGAGTTCACCGTCCGGTTCCACGAGGATGGGTTCGTCGTCAGGGTGCTACAGGGCGATGCGGGGGTCCTCCTGACGATCGACAGCATGGACGTCAACGCGTTCGAAGACGCGGCCACCGCCGTTCGACAGCTGCTCCGCGACGCGTAGCCGCGGGTTTCGACCGGCCTGACGCGAGCAGCGAGCGGCCGTTCCGCGTCGACGCGTCCCGGCGTCTCTCGTCGACGTCGACAGTCGATCCGTCGCCGCTCCGACGCCGCGAACGGCGCGAACGGGTGGAAGCGTTATTCCACGTGTTCGACGCCGACGGCCCGCACCGGCGCGCCGTCGCTCGCCAGCGCCAGCGGGTACGCCCGGAGTTCGAACCGATCCCCGACCGCTCCGAGGTTCGTCAGGTTCTCGAGGATCAGCAGGTCGTTGCCGAGCAGCGCGTGGTGGACCTGGAACCCCTCGGGTTCGTCCGCGGCGGCGTTCTCGGTCGGGGTCGGATCGGGATTGAGCGCGTCCACGGCGACGTCGAATCCCCGGTCGGCGCAGGCGTCGGCCGCCGCCGGCGAGAGGTACGGATGCTCGAGATACGTCTCGGTCCCCCAGTGGTCGTCCCAGCCGGTCCAGCAGGCCACGAGGTCGACGTCCGCGTCCGGAATTCGGGCCGCTGGAATCGGCTCGCGGGCCACGAAATCGCGGCAATCGACCCGGACCGCGTCGAAAACGAATCGCTCGACCGGATACGACTCGAGCGTCTTCCCGTCCGGCTCCGTATGGGCGGGTGCATCGACGTGCGTACCGGTGTGGCTCCCACACTCGAGGGCGTCGACGCGGACACCGTGGTCCTCGTGGCTCGCGTGTCGCCGGACGGCGACGGCGGGATCGTCGGGATAGGTCTGCATGCCGGTTTCGATCGGGTGGGTCAGATCGACGGCCATACGCGGTATCCGGTGATCGACACGCATAACAGTGTGCGATATTCTCTACCACAATCCCTCCGAGGCGGGCCCGATGTGTCGGGCGAGAGATGAACACACATGCCACCGTGGGGACGGGATCGCCGGATCGGTTCGGCCTCGAGGTGACGGCGACGAGTAGTCCGGGAATCGGGTGCGTACCGTTCGGCCTCTGGGCGGTCGCGCGCAGGTCGGTCTGCCGACCGCGTCGGTCGCGGCGACGTGGATGTGGGCGGGGGACATCCTCGGCATCCCCGTCGCACTCCGGATGCCCGCCGCTTCCCGCAGGGACTGCACTCCAGCGAGTACGTCACCGAACGGTTCGGCAAACGCGCCCACGTCGCCGTCGTCTTCGTCAGTCTGTACGGATCTTGCTCGCATCGGAGCGCCGACGCTCGTTTCGAGCCGTCGCCGACGGCGGGTGCTGCCGCGTCGGGCGACGCGGTTACGGTCGCCGACGGGCGGTCGGCGCGGGTTCGAACGCGCTGCGCGGTCGTATCCCGCCGAGCGATTCCCAGTCGGTCGCCAGCCCGCGTTCGTACAGCAGGGAGATCGCCGTTTCGCTGGCTCCGAGATACGTGAGCGAGGCGAAGTCCCAGCTCGGATTGCCCGCCGGAAACGGCCCCGACTCGCGGGGTCGCCGCAGATCGACCGCGCCGCCGATCGCGTCGCACGTCGCGGTCGCGAGGTCTCGCCCCTCCTCGAAACGCGTGACGGGGAACTCCCGATTGTCGACGATGAATACGCCGGTTCCACCTTCGAGGTACCGTTCGACGTCGGTCCGTCCCGCCTCGACGAGCAGACTGGTTACGTCCATCGTCGCGTTCTCACCGCTGATCGCGTCGATGTACCGTCGGACCTCGCCGTCGTACTCGACCAGCCCCGCCGTGATCAGTCGCGAGTCGATGCCGTGAGAGAGCAAGACGCCGTCCACCGAGATACTCGAGGGAAAGGCGAGTTCGATGCCGTCCCGCGTCCCGTCGTCGGTCACCGACACCAGAAGCGGGCCGAGGCTCGAGTCGTGCAGCCGCTCGAGGGCGTCGAACGCCGGTTCGAGCTCGGCCTCGGGAACCACGGCCGTGCCGGCGACCAGTTCGCCGACGTCGTCGGTCGGGTCGTACGTCACGCGGCTCGTCAGCGTCGCGATCCGCTCGCGGACGCTCTCGAGCCGGCCGCCGACGTCGCCGCGCTCGAGCTCGTCCCGACCCCGGTCGGTCAGTCGGCGGCCCTTTCCGGCGACCTTCTCCGTCAGTCCGGCCTCGTCGAGGTCGGAGAGCACGAGTCGAATCGTCCGGCCCTTGATGGAGTAGCCGCGACGCTGCATCTGCTCGACGAGTCGGATGCTTCCGATCGGCTCGTTGTCGCCGATCAGACGCAGCAGGTCGTAGGTACGCCGGTCGTCGTTCGGGACCATTCGTTCGGGGGTTTCCCGCCCCGGATAAAAATTCCTGTCGACCGGCCGGTGCAACCGCATCCCTCTGTGGTGGAATAGAATTTCCAGATATTACCGCCTCGTCCGCCCAGTAGACGCGATCGGCGAACTCGAGATGGGAGCCAGTTGTGATCTGATTCGCGGAATTCGAGACCTCAAAGCTTTTGGTCCGCACCTCGTACCGTCGTACAAGGGTGGCATACTCATGCCACACACTTCACCATGGCACGCCAGACAGACGCGATCGCGACCAACGAACAGCTCACGGGCCAGTACGACGAGTACCTGATGCCCATCTGGAAGGATCTACACGTTCCCGTCGAGCGCGCCTCGGGCTGTACGCTCGAGGACTTCGAGGGCAACGAGTACCTCGATCTCTTTTCGGGGATCGCCGTGACGAACGTGGGCCACGGTGACGACGCCGTCGTCGAGGCCGCGAAGGCCCAACTCGACGAGTTCGTCCACGGGTGCACGTACGTTCATCCCCACGAACCGGCCGCCGAACTCGCCGAACGGCTCGCCGAGATCACCCCCGGCGACCTGCAGAAGTCGTTCTTCTGTAACTCCGGAACCGAGGCCGTCGAGGGCGCGATCAAGCTCGCCCGGAAGTACACCGGCTCGAAGGAGGTCGTCGCCCTCGAGATGGGCTTTCACGGCCGCACCCTCGGCTCGCTCGCGCTCACCGGCAACAACGCGTACAAGGCCGACATGGCCCCGACGATCAACGACGTCGCGCACACGCCCGCGCCGTACCGCTACCGCTCCCCCTCCCGGGAGGCCGACGACGAGACCTTCGTCGAGCGAACCGGGGCCGACCTCGAGCGCGTGATCGGCACCCACACTGCGGACGATCTGGCGGCGATCGTCGTCGAACCCGTGATGGGCGAGGGCGGGATCATCGTTCCGCCGACGGGCTACCTGCGTCGGCTCAAGGAGATCGCCCGCGAGCACGGCGCGCTCCTGATCGTCGACGAGGTCCAGTCCGGCTACGGCCGCACCGGGAAGCTCTTCGCGAGCGACCACTACGACGCCGTTCCGGACATCCTCACGCAGGCCAAGGGGATCGCGAACGGCCTGCCGCTGGGCGCGTTCACCGCGCCGGCCGAGATCGCGAACGCGTTCGAATCGGGCGATCACCTCTCGACGTTCGGCGGCAACCCCGTCGCCTGCGCCGCCGCGCTGGCCACGATCGACCGCCTCGAGGAGGCGGTCCTCGCGAACGCCCGCGAACAGGGGGCGTGGCTCGGCGACGAACTCGCCACGCTCGAGGACGAGTACGACGTCGTCGGCGACGCGCGCGGACTCGGGCTGATGCGGGGCCTCGAGTTCGTCGACCCCGACGCCGGGACCGGCCCGGCGGGCGTCGCGCCCGAACCGGACGCCGAGTTCGCGAAACACGTCGGGAAGCGCCTCCGCGAGCGGGGTATCGTTGCGGGCGTCGGCGGCTACTACAAGAACGTCCTGCGGGTCCAGCCGCCGCTCTCGATCGACCGCGAGCAGCTCGAGCGGGGCGTCGCCGGTATCCGGGAGTCGATCGACGCCGAACTGGAGGACGACCGATGACGGCGAACGACCGGAGCCGCGCGGCGGCGTTCCGCGAGTCGACGCCCGGCAGCGAGGTCGAACTCGCCTACGCCGGTTTCGATACGTTCCTCAAGAGCGACCCCGGCGAGATCGAGGACGTCGCGGGGGCCGACGTCGCGGTCCTCGGCGCGCCCTACGACGGGGCCGTGAGCAATCGCCCGGGCGCGCGGTACGGCCCGCGGGCCGTCCGCCGCGCCAGCGGCTGGCTCGCCTACCTCTCGGGCTACAAGGGCGGACTGACGAACATGCGAACGGGCAAACAGGTCGACTTCGGCTCGCTCGAGGTCGTCGACTGCGGCGACGTTCCGGTCTTCCCGATGGACCTCGAGACGACCGCCGAGTCGATCACGGCCCACGTCGCGACCGTGGCCGCACAGGGCGTCATGCCGCTCTTCATCGGCGGCGATCACTACTGTACGTTCCCCGCGTTCCGGGGCTTCGCGGAGGGCTCCGAGCACGATACCGTCGGACTGGTCCAGATCGACGCTCACACCGACACCGCGGCCGAGAGCCCGGTCTTCGGAACCGACTTCCACGGATCGCCGACCCACCACATCGCGGAATCGCCTCACACGGACTTCGAGCACGTCGCGCAGGTGGGGATCCGCGGCTACGAGTCCCCCGAGTTCTTCGAGTTCGCCGAGGAGACCGGCCTCGGACTGTCCACCATCCGCGACGTCGAGGAGCGCGGGGTTCGACCGGTCGTCCGCGACGCGATCGAGCACGCCGCCGCCGAGACCGACGCCGTCTACGTCACCTTCGACATCGACTCGGTCGACCCCTCGGTCGCTCCCGGCACCGGTACCCCGGAGCCCGGCGGGCTCTCGGCCTCGCAGGCGCTCGCCGTCGTCGAAACCCTCGGCGAACACCCCGCTGTCGGCGCGGCCGACCTGATGGAGGTCGCGCCGCCGTACGATCCGACCGACGACACGGCGCGGCTGGCCGCGTACCTGGTGACGACGCTGCTCGAGCGGCAGTTCGCCGAGTAAGGATCGCCACCGGCGGTCGCTTCTCCGTTTCGCGTCCGAGCGGCTCGAGGCAATCCGCCCGTCCGTGACCAGCGTTTATACTCCCGCTCGACAATGTGTGGGTATGCGACTCGAAGACAAGACCGCGTTTATCACGGGAGCGGGCTCCGGCCTCGGCCGGGAAGCGGCCGAACTGTTCGCCGGCGAGGGTGCGACGATCGTCGCGGCCGACGTCGATCTGGAGGGGGCCGAGGAGACGATCGACCGCGTCGAGGACGCGGGGCGAGCGGGGACTGCCGTCGAACTGGACGTCCGCGACGCCGACGCAGTCCACGCGGCCGTCGACGAGGCCGTCTCGACGTTCGGCCTCGACATCATGGTGAACAACGCGGGGGTCAGCCACCAGCGTGCGCGGATCGAGGATATCGACGAGGGCGAACGCGATCGGATCATCGACGTGAACGTCAAGGGGGTCTGGAACGGCTGCCACGCCGTGATTCCCCACTTCAAGGAACAGGGAAGCGGCGCGATCGTCAACACCGCGTCGCTGGCCGGCGTCATCGGCGCGCCGCAACTCGGGGCCTACTCGCTGTCGAAGGGTGCGGTCGTCAACTTCACCCGCACCGTCGCGGCGGAGGTCGGGCCGGCCGGGGTTCGGGCGAACGCGGTCTGCCCGGGCGTGACCGACACGCCGATGCCCCGGAAAGGGCAGACCGAAGCGGAGTGGGAAGCGACCAAAGAGGAGATGGCTCGTCACTACCCGCTCAAACGCCTCGGGGAACCCGAGGACATCGCCAACGCGATGCTGTTCCTGGCCAGCGACGACGCCGACTGGATCACCGGCCAGGCGCTCGTCGTCGACGGCGGCTTCTCCTGTACCTGATCGGCCCCGTCGGTCGCCGTCCCCGCTCGAGCGCGGAGCAACCGTTAATCGGTCTGCACGCCGTACTACGGATATGCTCGCGTATCACGTGCTCTTTCTCGCCGTGCTCGCCGGGACAACCGCGTTCTTCACCGTCCTGTCCGTGCTCAACGTTCGCCACGGGAGACGGGCGCTCGAGCGGGAATCCGACTGGGTCGCCGAACGGCTCGATCTCGAGGACACCGACCGGGTAGTCGACTACCAACGCGCGACGACGATACTCTCGCAGGGACAGCCCTGGGTGATTCTGGCGCTCGTACTGGCGGTCCTCTACTCGGGCGCGCTGGCGACGGCCGTCGAGTGGCTCGAGGGGCTTGGATACGGGCCGATCGAGACGGGGGCGGCCTTTTTCGTCGCGGCGGTTGTCGGAATCCGGCTCGTCTCGGTCCCCTTCGACGCCTACGAGACGTTCGTGATCGAGGAGCGATTCGACTTCAACGAGGCGTCACCGGGCTGTTCGTCACGGACCTCCTGCTCGGGACGGTTCTCGCGGCGGTCTTCACGGCCGTTCTCGCCGCCGTCCTCTGGGTCGTCGTTCGCCTGCCGACTTACTGACCGCTGGCGGCGACCGCCCTGTTCACGGCCGTTTCGCTCGCGATGCTCGTGCTCTACCCGCGGGTGATTGCGCCGCTGTTCAACGACTTCGAGCCCGTCGACGCCGGCAAGTTGCGGGCTGCCGTCGAGCGCGTCTTCGAGCGCGCCGGCTTCACCTGCGACACGTCTCCGTCATGGACGCGAGCAAGCGGTCCTCCCACTCCAACGCCTACTTCGTCGGCTTCGGCCGGACCAAACGGATAGTCCTGTTCGATACGCTCGTCGACCAGATGGGGCTCGCCGAGATCGAGGCAGTCCTCGCACACGAGCTCGCCCACTGGAAAAACGCCACGTCTGGAAGGGATTCACCGCCGGGCTTGTGCGAATCGGAGCGATGCTCACCATCCTCTGGTACCTGCTCGAGGCACCGTGGCTCTACGAGCTGTTCGCACTGCCGGAAACCACCTACGTCGGCCTCGTAATGGGTGCGCTCTGGCTCCAGCCGGTAGCCATACCCACCAGCCCGCTCGAGAACAGACTTTCGCTGGCCCACGAGCGCGAGGCCGACACCTTCGCAACCGCCGTGATGGCGGACGGCGAGCCGCTGGTCGACGCGCTCTGCCGGCTCACGAGCGAACACCTCGCGAACCCCTTCCCGCATCCGTTGTACGCCACCTTCCGCGACACGCACCCGCCGATTCCCGACCGGATTCGGTACATCCGTGAGATCAGCGGGACCGATGGCTCGAGCGAGACATCGCCTCCGGGCGCGAGCGGCGCTGATTGACCGTCCCGATGATTTCGAGAACCGCGTCCCCGCACCGGTCGTCTGCACCGAGTAGTTGGTAGAGATCGCTGTCCGATCGCGGTCGTCATCCGGCACTGTGGGCGATCGATCGACGGGTCAACCTCAGGGGTCGTATTCGGAACAGGAGACAAGCAATAACAAACCTATTTATAATTTCCAATAGACATATTTTAATACCATTACCAATAATGTGGGAACGGACTACATGCAATTAGGAGATATCGACTTCGATGAAAACGTGGGTGAACAGCTCTCTCGAGCGACTCGAATACCGGAGGAAGAAGACGATCCGTTCGAAGCCATTCAGAGTGCGAAGGCTCGCCGAGAAACACATCACAAAACCCCCCCAGTGGTTACCTTCGACCCGGATGAAGACGCGCTTGACGGCAATCCCTTCAGGCCACCCCAGGGGACCGTCATGCTCTTTTGGGGCGCGACCGGAACCGATCTGATCGACGACATCGAAACCGCGATCGTCAAGGACGACCTCGACGCGTTCTCGGAGGTCGGCGAGATGCTACTCGAAAACGAGGAGCTCTTGTCCCGGGAGTTACCGACTCCGCACGAGGGTGTCGAGAAGGCACTCGAGGCACCGGCGATCTTCGATTTCAGTTACGGGTCGCGTGAACTCGGCAGAAACCTCGCACTCAGAGAGCTCCCGCTGGGGGCGATGACGTTTCCGTACACCGGTGGTGAACTCGATCCGGACGAGTTCACCATTCGGGAGTGTCCGTGCGGACCCGACTGTCCACCATCGCCGCCGTGGCCGGACGATTTCCCCTGGCCTGACGGTCCAGACGGTCCGTTCCCACCGAACGGGTTCTACGATTACCTGGTCGTCGCATCGCCGCCGGAAATGAGTGATATCGAACGGCGAGCGATGGAGACCATCCCGTCGGACGTCGACGAGGCAAACATCCTCCCTAACGGACCGGTGAGTGACGCCGTTCTGGTAGCGGCCGTGGTGGTCGCGGTAGCCGTTGCTACGTCCACGTCGCCGGGGGTCCACGAGGATTTGCGGGAAGTCAGTCTGCCCGACGATACGGTCAACCAACTCGGGAGCAGGGCCGCGGTCGGTGAGTTACTGGACATGCGCCGGGAGGTCCTGCACGAGCACGGGTTCGCGTGAGATGACCGCGACTGGTAGCTGGACCGTGATCGCTCTCGGGACTGTGTTGAGCGTGTGGCTCGTCGCCACGGTGATCAACTCCACTCCGTGGGGGTTTCGAAAGCTCGGCGGGCGTGAAGTCCACCATTTCATTCCCCGGTGGAACTTTTTCGCACCGGACCCGGGTGTAGCGGACTATCATCTCCTCTACCGCGATACGTTCGTCGACGGCGGAGTCGGACCGTGGCAGGAGGTTTCTAGATTCCACGAGCCGCGAGACGTAACAGCCCCCATCTGGCACCCGGACAAGCACGGCAAGAAGGCGCTGTTCGATTTGACACAGGAGCTACTGCGGTCCCAACCCGAGACCGAAAGCGAGTACGACGCGGAATCATCCGACGAACGCGAACTGACGCCCGTCCGATCCGACGCGATCAAACTCACGACGGCGTACATCGTACTTCTGAACTACGTGTCATCCGTCCAGCGGTCCGAAATGAGCGTGGCGACGCAGTTTCTGATCATGCGAGAAGCCGGTGTCGACGGGACACTAGAGCCGATATTCACGTCCGACTACCATACAGTATGACGACGGCGCTGTTCTCAACTAGCGAAACGGTTCTGCGAGCGATCACTGTCCTCGCCAGTGGGTACGTCGTCCTGTCGTCGGCCGAGTATCTCGCGGCTCGGGACCGACTGCAGGACGACGACATTCTGAGTTGGAAGGTCTCGAAACAGCGACCGGTATTTTCGTACCCGTTCGTTTCGCACGTATCGGACGCGATATTTCCGTACCCTCGGTTTCTGGGCCTGCTAGCCAGCAGATTACTCCTGGGCGCGTTCGCAGGGATCCTCGCACTCTCTGGCACGCAGTCGCCCATTTTGTTGGCTGGCATCGTCGCCACGACGTTCGCCATTTCGTTTCGGCATCCGTACGGACTCGAAGGCGGGTTCCAGATGTCGTTCATCGTTTTCAGCGCGCTGTTTATCGCGAGTCTGTTTCCCGAGGGAAGCATCGAACGGGATCTCGCCATCCTGTTCATCGCTGCACAGGCCATCCTCTCCTATCTCGTCGCGGGAGTGAGCAAAGCGAGTTCCGATATCTGGCGAGATGGGGGCGCTCTGACCGGCATTTTCGGAACGTCTATCTACGGCCACCAGTGGGTGTACGAGCGGTTGCAGGACTACCCACAACTCGGTACTGTCGGTTGTTGGGCGACGATCGCGTTCGAATGTCTGTTTCCATCGGTTCTCCTTGCACCGTCTGAATACGTATTCGCGTTCCTGCTCCTCGGGTTCTCGTTCCACGTTGGAGCGGCGATTTTCATGGGCCTAAACGGATTCATCCTTCCGTTCGTCGCGACGTATCCGGCGATAATATATGCGAATCGATTCGTTGGCGTCCTCTCGTAACCGTCTTTCCGCCGAGAATCGGTCGAACCCGTTCCATCCGTAGTAGGCGACGTTCCACCACATGCACCCGTCGATTCCCGACCGGATCCGGTACGTTCGGGCGGTCATCGAGCTTCAAGATTCGAGCGGGATACTACCTCGAAGACGGCCAACGCCGGTGGCGAGAGGACGTATTTCGGTCTCGGCGACGGAAGACTCCGTCATGACGACGGACGAATCCTACGTGCGGCGCGCGATCGAGCTCTCGGAGTCGGCGGTCGAGCACGGCAACACGCCCTTCGGCTCGCTGCTCGTCGTCGACGACGAGGTGATCCGGACGGCCGAGAACACGACCCTCACCGACGACGACATCGCTGCCCACCCCGAGCTCGAGCTGGCTCGCTGGACCGCGAGCGAACTCGAGCCGGCCGAACGGGAATCGTGTACCATGTACACCAGCACCGAACCGTGCCCGATGTGTGCGAGCGCGATCGTCTACGCGGGTCTCGGGCGGGTCGTCTACAGCGTCTCCGTCGACTCGCTCGCGTCCCTGCGGAACGATGGCGTGATCGAAATTCCCTGCGAGGAGGTCGTCGACCGAGCCGGTGGGTCGACAACCGTGGAGGGGCCGGTGCTCGAGGACGAGGGGCTCGCGGTCCACGAGGCGTACTTTCAGTAGCCGAGCGGGTGCGGAGACGGTCCGCCATGTGATCGCTGTCAGGCACCGTTGGCACTCCGCTGTGACCCCGTTTCAGTCGGTACTGATCCCGCTGGTTCCCGCGGTCGGTCGAGACTTCGCAGCGGAGATCGCGTCGAATTCGTTCGTTCGCAGGTCCGACGGGGAGCACCGTTCCCAGACAGGGTGCCCCTCGTCCGGCGGTAGGTCTGCCGAGGCGACGACCGCCGTGGTTCAGCAGTCGGAATCGCTCTCGTCGCTGCCGTCCTCGGTGTCGTCGTCCGGTTCCGTTTCGTCCCGATCGTCGCCCTCTCGTCCCTCGCCCCGGTCGTCAGACGCACGCAACGCGATGAGCTCGGTGGGCCTATCGGCTTTGTATAACTTGAAATACAGCGTGTTCTCGTCGACACCGGCGAGCGCGTGGGGCGTGCCGTCGAACTCCCAGTTCCACTTCTCCGTCCCGCTCTCGAGGTCGAATCCGACGATCGAACTCTCGGAGGTGCGGGTAGCTATCAGGGTATCACCGGCGATGAGCGGCGGGAAATAATATATGTCGGAGGCGGTCCAGCTATCATCGGTGCCGTACGTGGAGACGGTGATGGGGCCGCTACTGGGGCGGAACGTGTCGTGGGTCACTCGGACGTCGGCCGTTGCGGCTCTCGTGGAATTCGACGTCAGGACGGTTTCACCCGTCTCGGAATCGAGGACGGTCTCCTCTAACCCGTCCGGCATATTCTGCACGCAGACGAACGCGTCGGTCGCGATGATCTTTATGAAAGCGCCGTCCTCGAGCACGACACCCCATTGCTTCTCGCCCGTCTTCGCATCGAGTGCGGTGACTCCACCGTTCCACTGGAGGCCGGGTTTCGAACCGCTTCCTTTGAATTCGCCGCCGCCCGTTATCGCGTAGACCGATCCGTTCGCGACGGCGACCGGTGCCGATTTGAACCCCACCGGGGCGGGATCGGCCGTTTCCCGGTTCTCCTGTCTCGCTTCGACCTGTTTGCGTTTCCACTGGATCGACCCGTCCTCGCCGTCGAGTGCGTACAGGGTCGCGTCGGCGTTGAAGCGGGTCCCGCCAGTGACGACGTAGATCTCCCCGTCGGCAGCGGTCGCGTTGGAAATCCACTGCTCGGAATCGAACTCGCGAACCCACTGGAGCGAGCCGTCCTCGGTGTCGAACGCCGTGACGCGATCCACGCCGCTGACGTAGACCGTTCCGTCGGCGACCGTCGGCCGCTGTCTCCCGGTTACTTCGGTCTTCCACTCGAGCGTCCCGTCGTCGGTGGAAGCCACGCGGAGTTCGGTCTGCTCGTAGTCGGTCGATTCGAACTCCCCTACGATGTAGATTCGCCCGTCGACGACGGCGATATCGCCGTCGTTGCTGACGCCGTATAAGGTGTCGGACCGCCATGCGATGGTGTTCGGTTCCGGGAACCCATCGTCCAGCGGCAGATAGCGGGAGTTCGCGGCGTTCCCGTGAACCGAGGACCAACCGGGCGGATCGCCAGTCGCAACTCCTTCCGTGGACGCGTCCTCCTCGGCGACCGTCGACCCGACGGCGGCGAGTATTCCGGTGGTCGAAAGCGCTGCGCCAGTCGCGAGGACCGAACGGCGATTCCAGTCTGGCATACCGGTGGCAGCGTCTGCCGGCGATAATATTATCGTTCGAATATATCCGAATTGTGAATTTTACAACTATTCTTCGTAGTAGCGTCTGTCAGGGCGTCGTGACGATAGCGTCCCGACGAGCCGATCAGCTCGATCACGCGTCTCGACGATCACCCCCTCGAAAACTGAACGGTCGAGCCTGAAACCGACGTTCTCGTGCCGGTTGTCAGTGGACCGAAGACCGCGTCGGCGAGCGAACTCAGCGCGGGGCAGTCGCCGTCTCGCCCCGGAGCACCGCCCGATAGCGCTCGCCCGCCGAATCGTCGGCTGCGAGCGCGTCGCGGATCGTCGACGAGATCCACGCTCGGCCGTCGCCGCCGTCCGCGCCGTCGGCCACCGCGCCGTCGAACCCGTCCGTTCGTAGGTCGGGTGGAAGGAACCGCTCGTAGACCGGGAGCCGCTCGCCCAGCGGCAAGCCCGCCGAGGCGGCGATCTCCTCGAGTTCGCGCAGCGCCGGCCACGTGTAGTCGGGATTGATGTGGTCGTCGGTGACCGGCGAGACGCCGCCCAGATCGTCGACGCCGCAGTCGATCAGATCCGCGGCGGGGGCGAGGTTCGGCGGCACCTGCACGGACACCTCCTCGGGGAGGGCGACGCGGGCCATCGCAGTCACCTGCCGCATCGTCGCGAGATCGGGCGAGCCATCCGACCAGCGCTCGTTGTCGACGACGGGCTGGACGATCACCTCCTGGATGTGGTCGTAGCGCTCGTGAAGCGCGCGGATCGCCAGCAGGCTCTCCGCGCGGTCGCGCCACTTCTCGCCGATGCCGACGAGGATCCCGGTCGTGAAGGCGACGTCCAGTTCGCCCGCGTTCTGCAGGGTCCGCAGCCGCTGGCCGGGCACCTTCCGTCGTGGACCGGCGTGGGCCCCGACTTCCGCGGTCGTCTCGAGCATCACGCCCATGCTGGCGTTGACGTCCGCGACGGTCGCCATCTGCTCGCGGGTCTGGTCGCCCGGGTTCGCGTGGGGGAGCAACCCCTCCTCGAGCGCCACCTCGCAGGCCTCGCGCAGGTAGCTGTGGATCGAGTCGTGCCCCCACGCCGCGAGCTGGTCGTGAATCTCGGTGTAGCGGTCGTCCGGATCGTCGCCGAAGGTGAATAGCGCCTCCGTACAGCCCGCGTCGGCCCCGCGCCGGCAGATCTCGCGAACCTCCTCGAGCGAGAGCAGGGAGGCCTGCCCCGGCGGGTCGAAGTAGGTGCAGTAGGTACAGGTGTAGCGACAGGCCGTGGTGAGCGGCACGAACACGTTGCGCGAGAACGTCAGCGCCGGAGGCGCGTCGACGTCGTTCGGGCTGACCTGGAGGAGTTCCTCGACGGCCTCGTCGTCGACCGCGATGTCGACACCGTACTCGCTCGCCCCGGGGAACATTACCTCTGGATGTCGTCGCTCGGCACATAAGGGCTTCACTTCGTCGCGGGCAACCCGGCCGATGTCGGACTACTCTGCCGCGCAGTCCTCGTTGCGAACGATATCGACCCGCCCATCCCGTTCGTCGAGTGCGAAGCCGAACTCTCGCAGACACGCCGGCGCACGGTTGCTCTCGCGCCCGTGAACGATCACTTCGACGAGATCCGCCGGCTCGTCCACGTCGGTCGCCAGTCGGAACGAGTCGACCGTCTCGAGGGTGGCACCGATCTCGCGAGCGGTCTCACGGTGGTCCAGGTAGGAGGTTCCGTGGTAATCCACGCGGAACTCGGGGTGGCGGACGACGAGGGCGTTCGTTCCGCTCCCCCGTCCCGGCGCGACCGCAACGTCGGCCGTCGACGTCAAGAGTCGTTCGAGCGCATCCGGCGTCGCCAGCGCAAGGTCCGCCATGACGACGGCGACGGGAGCGGGCTCGTCCGTGGTCGTTTCCGCGTCGCCCCCCGGAAGCCGCGCGTTGACCGCCTCCGTCAGCGGGCGGTCGTCGGCGGTGACCGACGCCGACGCAGCGACCTCGCCCGGAAGCTCGAGGCCCGCGAGGTCGAGCGGCGCGGTCGAGACGACCGTCGGTTCGTGGCCCGCTTCGACGACGGCACGCAGGACGTCCGCGAGCATGGCGCGGGCGAACGCCGACCGCTCGGCCGGCGTGAGCACTGACTCGAGTCGAGTCTTCGGCGTCTCGGCGGCGAACGGAACGACGACGCGCATCTGAATCTAATTACGGTACTCCGGGCGCGTTCAAAAGTACGTCGGAGTCGCGTGCGATCGGACGCCGTCCCGCGATCGCAGGCGGTCTCGCGCCCCCCGACACGAGTGCGGCCGCTCGCGCCGTGAAATCCCGAACGAAGGGGAGCCTAGAAGAGCGGCTCGAGCTCGTCCTCGTCGTCCTCGACGAGTTCCTCGAGGTTCTCTTCGCTCTCCTGCTGGATGTCGTCGATGTTGTCCTGTGCCTCGATCGCGACCTGCTGGAGGCGCTTGATCCGCGGGACGTTCGTCACGCCCGACAGCAGGATCGCCGCGGCCACTTCGGGCTCCTCTCGCGGGAAGTCGCCACCGCGGACTTCCATGCTGCCCGTTTCCTCCTCGAGCCACTTGCGGCCGCGCTCGATGCCTTTCCGGTTGAGATACTCCGAGGGACCGGAGAGCACGAGCAGGGCGCGCTCGGTGCCTTCGATCTCACAGGGAAGCGTGAGTCGGCCGAGCGCGGCCTTGCGGACGAGGCTCGTGATGCGATTGGTCGTGTTCGCGGCGTCGAGGTCGTCGTCGGAACCGCCGCTTTCGCCGGTAAACCGGGAGAGTAGTCCGCCGCTGGTGTTCAGTTCGACCTCCTCGCTCGCGAAGCCGACGGTCGAGACACCACCGCCGGAGAGCGTATTGATGATCTCGGAAGAGTCGACGACGCTTTCGGCGACTTCCTGTCCGTCACCGACCTCGCCCGCGCCGAAGAGGATGCCGAACCGCCGGACGATCTCCTCGTTGATCTGGTCGTAGCCGCCCTCGACGGACTCGCCGGTCTGTCGCCAAGAGTCGTTGTCGAAGACCATCAGGTTGTCCACTTCGCGGACGAACGTCTGGAACGAGCGGGCCGCGTTGAGCGTGTAGATCCCGCCCTCGTCCGTACCCGGCAGGACGCCGAGTCCGTAGACGGGGATCGTGTAGATTCGCTTGAGGTGTTTCGCGAGGACGGGCGCGCCGCCCGACCCGGTGCCGCCGCCCATCCCGGAAACGATGAGGAAGGCGTCGACCTCGTGGGTCGGGATCGAGTCGATGGCGTTCTGGACCTCGTCGATGTCCTCTTCGGCGACTTCCGCGCCGAGTTCGTTGTCAGCACCCACGCCGTGGCCCTTTACTCGGGCCTGGCCGATGAGTACGCGATTCTCCTGAGGAATATTGTCGAGGCCGATGAGGTCCGCTTTCGCGGAGTTGACAGCGATCGCTGCCCGGACGATTCCGCCGTTCGTCCGATCGTCGTAATCGAGGAATCGATCGACGATTTTGCCACCGGCCTGTCCGAATCCGATCATCGCCAGCTTCATTGTTTGTCAGGGGGCTCCGTTGGATTGGTAACAGTGCGATGGAGGATATAAGTCTTGTGCTAAACTGACTTTCCGTCTTAATTTAGTATTATCGTTGATCGAGAGTTTGAAGGGGTCTACGACCCGTTTTGCCCCAGTGAAACTGTTTTTCACTCCGTTTGATTATATTTTCATAGTACGTTTTCCACGAAGTGAGGTGGTACGCGTGGGTCGCTTCCACAGCGATTATCCGGCCGTTTCTGCCGGTTTCTTTCGCGGACTGGTCCCCTCGAGTCCGAGGTACGATCCGAGCGTCACGAACGCTGCGGGGTCGCACCCGAACGCGGTCGCGTCGTTGTCCGCGACGGTGTTGTCGAACTCGAGCGAGCGCGCCTGATCGAGGCCAAACGGCACGAACGGCAGGGAATCGGCGGCGGAGAGCCCGAGTTTCGCCAGTCCCATCGGGATCGAGAGGACCGTCACGTCTCTCCCCTCGGCCGCGTAGACCAGCTCCGTCACGTCCGCGAGCGTGGCGACCTGGGGCCCGGCGAGTTCGTACGTTTCGCCGATGTGGGACGCGTCTTCGAGCGCGTCGGTCAGCATCGGGACGAGGTCGCCGATCCAGATGGGCTGGAACCGCGTCTGTCCGCCCCCCGGAAGCCCCGTTACGTAGGGCGTCGTCAGGGTTTTCGTAAACTCGAGGAACTCCGCACCATCGCCGAAGACGACGGACGGACGGACGATCGTCCACTCGAGGGTCGACTCCCTGACGACCGTTTCAGCCTCCCCCTTGGCGCGGATGTAGGCAGTGGCACCGTCCGGGTCGGCTCCGAGCGCACTCATCTGGAGGAATCTGTCGACGTCACCCTCCTCGGCGGCCCGGACGAGGTTCTCGGTACCGCCGAGGTGGACTTCCTCGTGACTCGTCCCCGCGGGCGGTTTGTACAGCGGCGAGAGCGAGACGAGGTTGACGACGGCGTCGTGCTCGGCCACCGTCTCGACGATCGAATCGTACGCACTGACGTCGCCGATCGCCGACTCGACACCCGCCGGTAGCTCCGCTTTGGTCGGCGACCGAGAGAGCGCCGTCACCTCGTGATCGCGCTCGGCCAGTTCCGCACACAGGTTCGTCCCGATGAAGCCGGTACCGCCAGCGACGAGGATCTTCATACGCGGAACATGACTCCGCAACGATAAATAGTGGGCGGCTACCCTGTAAGGGCCGCTCGCGGCTCTCGACAGATTGTAGTACCCGTCACGACGAGGTGCGACCATGCTCGTCACGCTCGAGGGGTTGGACGGCAGCGGCAAGACGACGGTCTGGGAGGCCCTACACGACCGGTACCCCGACGCCGTGTTCACGCGCGAGCCCACGAACGATTCGTGGTACGGCGACGCCGTCTACCGCTCGATCGAGGACGACGACGCCGATCCGCTGGCGGAGCTGTTCCTCTACACCGCAGACCACGCCGATCACCTCTCGCGGCTGATCGAACCGGCCCTCGAGCGGGGCGACCTCGTGATCTCCGACCGCTACTCCGACTCCCGCTTCGCCTATCAGGGTGCGTCCCTCGAGTCGGCCACGGGCCACGACATCGACGATCCGCTCGAGTACGTCGTCGACGTCCACCGTCCGTTCTCGATCGAGCCGGACCTGACGATCTACCTCGACGTCGACCCCGAGACCGCCGCGACCCGCGCGGGAACGACGAACAAGTTCGAGCGGGCCGAGTACCTCTCGTCGGTTCGCGAGAACTACGAGCGGCTGATCGAGCGCGACCCCGACCGGTTCGTCCGCGTCGACGCGACCGCGTCGCCGAAGGCGGTACTCGAGGCCGTGGCGGACGCACTGGCCGCGCGGGTGTCGGACCGTCGGTGATCGATGGCCCGACGCCGCACGTCGGCTTCGGGCAAAGGCTTTAGTCGTGGCAGAGTGTACCACACCTCCGATGGTCCACGCGTTCATCATGGTGAAGACGGCCGCCGGAAAGTCCGAGGGGCTGCTCGCTGAGATCGCCGGCCTCGAATCGGTCACCGACGCCCACATCGTCGCGGGCAACTACGACATCATCGCTGAGATCGACGCACCGGAGGTCTACGACGTGCTCCAGACCGTCTCTTCGGGTCTACAGGGGCTCGGTGGCGTCACCGATACGAAGACGTACATCGCGATGGCGTAGCGACTAGCTGCGGATTCCTGCGGCCGTCAGTGCGGCGTTTATCGCCTCTTCTTCCGGAACCGTCGTCGTCCGAGTCACGCGTCCGTTCGATCTGGACACACGGTAACTCGGGGCAAACTTATTCACTGGGGCCGGCGTACGCCTCTGCATGCGGTTCGTGATTATCGGGGCCGGACGGGTCGGTCTGCGCACAGCACGCGTCTTGCGTGACGAAGGCCACGAGGTGACGATCGTCGAACGCGACGAGCCGACGCTCAGACGCGCTCGCGATCAGGAGTTCACCACCGTCGAGGGCGACGGCTCGCGCGAAACGGTCCTCGAGGAGGCCGGCGTCACCGAGGCCGACGCCGTCGGTGCGCTCACGGGTGACCTCAACGTCAACTTCACGGCGTGTATGATCGCCAACCACTACGACTGTCGGACGGTCATGCGGATCGACGAGTCCTACCGCGAGGGGATCTACCGCAAGTACGCCGATCAGGTCGACGAGGTCATCTACCCCGAACGGCTCGGCGCGATCGGCGCGAAAAACGCCCTCCTGGGCGGCACGATCCGCGCGATCGCCGACATCGCCCCGTACCTGCAGGTCGTCGAACTCACGATCACCGACGCGGCCCCCGTCAACGGGTACACGATCAGCGAACTGCACCTGCCCGCCGACGCGACCCTCCTCGCTTTCGGGAAGGGCGAGGGCCACCTCGAGATCCCGACCGAGGATCTTTCGATCGAGGACGGCGACCGGCTCGTCGTCCTCGCGGACTTCGACGTCCTGAGTCAGGTGCGCCAGCTCCTGGTCGGCGAGTCGCCGACCCGAGCGGCCGCAAACGCAGGGTCGGGCTCGAGTTCGGCGGCGGAGCTATTGGACTCCGAGGCGGACTCGGACTCGAGACCGGATCGGGAGTCCGAATCCGACACTGGAGGTGTCAACTGATGGTTACAGCGTTCATCATGATCAAGGCGAACACGGGTGAGGCGGATCGACTCAAAGACAGCATCGAATCCATCGACGGCGTTCAGTCGGCCCACATCGTCGCGGGCGACGTCGACCTCATCGCGAAGACCGAGGTCGAGACGCCGGCCGAGGTAAAGGAGATCGCGGCCACTCGCATCCAGGCCATCGAGGGCATCGAGGACACGCAAACGTACATCGCGATGGACTAGTGCCGAAATTTTGCTCTGCGGGCGCGGCGAAGCCGCGCCCTCGGCAAAATTTCGATCAAAAGCACTCCTCGCTCCCGTTGGTCGCTCGTCGGCCCGAGCGCGACGCGCTCGGTGAACAGCGTCACTCGGGTTCTCCGAACCGCTCGCTCGCTGAGACAACACTTGATGATCGGTTCACGATCAACACGCTCGCTCCCATCAGTTGCTCGCAGTGAGTGTGTTCGTCCTATCAGACGAGTTACCTACTTCGATGGCCGGGAGCGGGGCTCGAGCAGACGTGAGAGCCCCGCGACTCGGGGAAGGGCAGGCGACTCACCGTCACTCGCCGCGAGTGAACGGATGCGCGGCGCGAAGCGCCGCGGGAAGGCGAACGGCAGTGCCGTGAGCCAGTGAGCGAGCGGGCCGACGACTGACCCGGAACGGTGTGAAGGGGAAGGAGGAGTGCTTTTGATCGAAATTTTACCGAGGGACGCCGCGCTGTGTGGCGAAGCCACCAGCGCGGCAGACCGCAGAGTAAAATTTCGGTTTACAGCGGCATGCCGCCACTGGTTCCGTTTCTGTCGCCGTCTGCAGCCTGCTGCCCTCTGTTCTGGGCGTTCTCGAGCAGCGTTGCCGCCTCGCCGCGGTACTCGTAGCCCGGGATGATCCCCTGTGCGAATGTCCCTTCGACGAACTCGATGAGGGCTTTGGCGTCGTCGACGCCCTCGCCGGCGTCCCAGGCGGTGTACTCGAGTCGAACTCGGACCTCGCCGGCGTCCCGGTCGACGACGGGGTCGTCGTGCGTGTCCGTGCGCGCGACGGTAAACACGTCACGCAGTCGCCGCTCGAGCGTCTCGAACCAACCCTCTTCGACGACGTCGGCGACGACCTCGTCGGCGACGGCCGCGTCGAGCGTCGGGAGGAAGACGGTGATGCGAAAGCGGCCGTCGCGCTTTCCGTCGGCGTCGTCGGCCGTCACGGTCGTTTCGAAGACGGTCGTCGTGAGGCGGTAGCCGTCGTCGCGCCGGGCGAACGCGTCGTGAGAGTCGAGTTCGCGTGCGACGGCGTCGGGAAGGTCGGTCATTGTCGACACCACGAGCGTGGCGGAAAAGGGTGTTACGCTGTTCGGTCGGCTGGAAGCCGATTCGTACGAACCCGTTACACCGCGAAAATCGCGAGACTGCGTCGGGACCGTTTCATGTGGGAAGTACCGTGTTTCTCCCCAAAACGGCCTGCATTACTACAAGGGAAACCTGCCTCTAGTGGTGGCATGAGTCTGGACAGACACGCTGCGGAACGCCGTCGCTTCGCTCGCCTCCTCGGAACCGACGGCGAGCAGGGATCCGGCCTGCCCATCGGCGGGCGGGATGCCGACGGCGAGGAAGACGATCGGGCTGCGGACGACCGCGACATCGACCGCTCGAGCGACGACGCGACTACGAAATCTCGCGGCTGCTGAGGAACGAATCGAGCGCCGTCGCGACCTCTTCGAAGTCTTTGACCGTCAGCCCGTCAGTGGTGACGAAGACGCCCTCGCTGTCGTTGGTTACGCGGATGAGGAAGCCGTTGTCGAAGACGCGAATCGTGTAGTCGTACGCGCCGAGTTCCGACCCTTCGTAGGCGGTCTGGGTGGTCTTGAACCCGCGCCACTCGTGGCCGATGAACGTCGAGAGGTCGGCGTCGCGCTCCAGGTCCTCGCGGAGGTAGACCTGCTCGAAGTCGTCGCGCGTGAAGTAGGTGACCGAACGGAGGCTGTCGCCGATGGCCGTTCGACAGGTTGCGACGATCTGCTCCGCTGCCTCTGACGTGAGTATCCCGGTCGGCATAGTGAAACAGTCGAACCCCGTGACCTTAACGACGTGGGCTAGTTACAGCGAGCTGCAATCGTCACCGGTCACGACTGCTCCCGGCCGCCGTCGCAGCCGCGGTCGAAGCGGCCGTCGAGCGAGAGCTTACACCTGGTCGATCGCCCGATCGAGGTCCGCGATCACGTCGTCGACGTCTTCGATCCCCACCGACAGGCGCACGAGGTCGTCGGTCACGCCGCTGGCCAGCTTCTCCTCCTCGGTGAGCTGCTGGTGGGTCGTGCTCGCGGGGTGGATGATCAGCGTCTTCGCGTCGCCGACGTTCGCGAGCAGACTCGAGAGCTCCACCTCGTTGCAGACCGTCTCCGCGGCGTCGTACCCACCCTCGAGTCCGAAGGTGATCATGCCGCCGTAGCCGCCCTCGAGGTACTCGCTCGCTTCCTCGTGGGTCTCGTGGCTCTCGAGGCCGGGGTAGTTGACCCACTCGACGGCCGAGTGATCCGCGAGGAACTCCGCGACGGCCATGGCGTTCTCGCAGTGTTTCTCCATTCGCAGCGGGAGCGACTCGAGTTTCTGCAGGGTCACCCAGGCGTCGAAGGGGGACTGCTGGTTGCCCAGATCCCGCAGCCCGCGGGTTCGGGCGACGGCCGAGAAGGCGGCGTCGCCGAACGCCTCGGCGAAGTTGATCCCGTGGTAGGCCGGATTCGGCTCGGCGATCTCGGGGTAGTCCCCGTCGGCCCAGGGGAACGAGCCGCCGTCGACGAGGATCCCGCCGACCGTCGACCCCGCGCCGTGGATCCACTTGGTCGTCGAGTTCCAGACCAGGTCCGCGCCGTGCTCGAGCGGCCGACAGAGGTACGGCGTGGCGAAGGTGTTGTCGACGAACAACGGTACGTCGTGGTCGTGGGCGATATCCGCGATGCGTTCGATATCCGGCGTCACGAGCGCGGGGTTCCCGATCGTCTCGAGGTGGACGAAGGCGGTGTCGTCGTCGATCGCCGCGTCGTAGGCGTCGTAGTCCAGCGTGTCGACGAATTTCGTCTCGATCCCGCGTTTTTCGACGGTGTGGGTGAGATAGGTGTAGGTCCCGCCGTACAGCGACGACGAGGAGACGATGTTGTCGCCGACCTCCGCGAGGATGAACGTCGCGAGGTCGAACGCGGCCATTCCCGAGGCGGTGGCCAGCGCGCCGACGCCGCCCTCGAGCGTCGCGATGCGCTCCTCGAGCATCGCGTTCGTCGGGTTCATAATCCGCGAGTAGATGTTGCCCGCTTCCTCGAGCCCGAACAGTGCGGCGGCGTGGTCGGTGTCGTCGAACTCGTAGGACGTCGTCTGGTACAGCGGCGGTGCGCGGGCACCCGTGGCCGAATCTGGTTCCTGGCCGGCGTGGATGCTGTTCGTGGCGAATCTGTGTCCCTCAGAGTCCGAGTCGTCACTCATACCCGGCTCATTGCAGGCGGTCTAAGTAAAACCACTAGAAGATTCCGTTCGGATAGGAACACCGTCGATCGGTGACTGGCTGGCGATCCGGGACGGAGCGAGCCGCTCTCTCAGAGCCCGAGCACGCTGACGACGCCCAGACTCTCCAGCAGGAGCCAGCAGACGAACGCTGTGTAGAGCACGAGCAGCGACCACGCTTCCCGTCGAGAGAGCCGCATTCCGGTCCGCGAGATCGCGAAGAACGTGATCGTCGCCAGCACCAGAAACCCCATCATCGGGACGATGTGGCCGAAGTCTACCGTCCGCGATCCCGCGATGAGAACGCCGACCGGCACGGCCACGAGCAGGTCGAACGTGTTGCTCCCGAGGACGTTCGCCAGCGTGACTGTCGGCCGGTCGGCCCGCGCAGCCGTGAGACTGACGAACGTATCCGGCAGACTCGAGCCAGCGGCCACGACGGTCATGCCCCAGAGGAACGTGGGCGTCCCGAACGCCGCACCGAGCCCGATCGCTGCGCGGACGAGTGCCTCCACGCCGACGACGATGAACGCCAGTCCGACGACGAACCAGAACCACGCCCGGGCGAGCTCGATCGATGCGTCGGCCGCCTTGTCGGCCTCCGTGGCGTCGAGATACTGGGTAAACAGGTAGAGTCCGTACAGCGCGATCGGAAACAGGGCGAGCGGTCTCGAGACGCTCCCGCCGATTCGGCCGCCGGCCACGTCGGCCGGGTTGTAGATGACCGCCAGCGAGAACGTCAACAACAGCGACGCGACTGCGAGCATGTAAAACAGCGACTCCTTGTAGACCAGTTCGCGCGTCGTGTCGATCCCGCCGCCGACGAGCACCGAGAGCCCCGGAATCACGAGGAGGTTGAATACCGCCGAGCCGACGATCGACCCCACACCGAGTTCGAACTCCTCGTGTATCAGCGTCGCGAGAATGACGCTCGCCAGTTCCGGGGTACTCGAGCCTACGGCCGCGATTACGGCCCCCTGAACGACCGCCGGCAGTCCGTACGCGACCGCGAGTTTGTTCGCCGACTCCTCGAGCCAGCCGCTTCCCTTCCAGACGATCGCCGTCCCGGCGGTTGCCATCAGGAGCAGCGTGGCGACCTCGATCATAGGTGCGGGTTTCCCCGCCGATCGTATAAAACGGGCTATACGAACGCGAGGGCTCGATCGAATTCGTGAGCCGACGAGGCCGGTCGAAGGCTCACCGCGGGTCGCGCCGGGACCGCGCGAGCAGGGCGACCACGAGGGCGGCGAGCGCGACGATCGTGGTTCCGGCCGCGAAGCCGGGGATGGAATCGTCGCGTTCAGTCCCGTCGGCCGATCGCCCGCTCTGGGTCTCGGTGGGTGCGGACCCGTCATCGGTGACAGTGAGCGTCCCCGCCTCGAGGGACGGTGCGATACGGTCGCCGCCGTCCGCGTCGGCCTGCATCCCGGTCACCTCGAGCGCCGTCGAGCCGGCGTCGGTCCCGTGTACCTCGACCGTCGCGAGCGTGACGTCGGTCGCACCCGCCGTCACTTCGTCGGTGAGATCCGCGGCCTCGACGGTCACCGACTGCCCGTCGTCGCTCACGTGGGGAGGGGTCGTCTTCCCGTACGTGTCGGGGTACGCGGCGTCCGAGATGGTCGCGTCGTCGGTCGACAGCTCGAGGGTGAGCTTGAAGCCGGCGAGTCCGTTCGGCGCGTCGGTGAGCGCGATCCGGTGGCTCGCCGTCTCCCCGGGTTCGACGGTCGCGTCGGTGACGACGAGGCGGCTCTCGGCCGCCGCCGGGGTCGCCCCAGCGTCGGCACTCGCGCCGCTCGCGGCCATCCCCGGGCTCGCGAGGCCGACAGCCAGACCGACCGCGACGCAGACGGCGGCCGTCAGGGCGGTCCGTCGTGGTGGTCGTCCCATCGACCTCACAGCTCGTCGTACAGCTCGGCGACGTCGTCGTAGTCGATGCGGCCGTTGTCGTTGAAGTCGTAGGCGTCGACGTTGAGCGTGACCGAGTCGCTCTCGATGTGTTCGAACAGGACCACCACGTCGTCGTAATCCAGCCGGCCGTTGCCGTTGACGTCCTCGTACAGTCCGTCGCCGTCGACGTCGGTCGGGGGGCGGCCGCCGGAGCCGTCGCCGATCGGTGGCGGTCCGGTAACCACGACACCGGTGTGCGACCGGGTGTCGATCGCGCTCCCGTCGTCGGCGTCCAGCGCGTGGATATCGGCCGTGATATCGGTCGTTCCGGCGCTGATGCCCTCGAGCTCGACGGTCGCCAGCCGGACGTTCGTCGCGCCGGGTTGGATCTCGTCGTCGAGGTCGGCGAACTGGAACTCGACCGTCGAGCCGTCGGCGCTGATCGTCGGGTCGGCGGCGAGTTCGATCGCGCCGTGGTAGCTCGCGCCCGTGATTTCGGCGACGTCGGTGTGCTCGAGGGAGACGGTGACGCGACCGCCGGCGAGCCCGTCCGGGACCGACGAGAGCGTGAGTTCGGCGGTCCCGGTCGCCTCCTGCCCGACCGCGACGGAGTCGACGGACAGCGACGTCGGCGGCTCGTAGACCCACAGGGCGTCGTTGGGGTACGAGCGGCCGAAGCTCCCCTTGTCCTCACAGAGGAGGACGCGGCCGTCGTCCAGTACCAGCAGGTTGTCCACGTTGATGGGCGCGGCGTCGACGATCGACTCGCGGTCCGTCGCGTCGGGACCGACGACGACCGGCTCGAGCGTCGAGATATCGTAGTCGGACTCGAGTTCGGCCCGGTAGACGACGCCGCCGTCGACCCGGTCCATCCGGATGTCGCCGCTCTCGTCCGCCATGCCGTCGTTGAGTTCCGAGATCCCGACGTAGAGGAAGTCGCCGGGGTCGGCGTCGTCGACCGCGTCGATCCCCTCGGCCTTGCGGAACTCGACGCTCGCACCGACCGCCTTCGCCGCGGCGCGGGTCTCGAGGAAGGGAACCCGACGCAGTTCCTCGTCGACGCCGTCGGGACCGTTCGCCTCGTACTGGCTGGCCCACTCGAGGACCTCCTCGTCGGTGACGTAGTCCCGGTTGCCCCCGATTGCGACCGTTTCGTCGGCTTCGGCGAGCGCGGTCTCGAGGTCCGTCTCCCAGTCGGTCTCGGCGTGGGTCTCGAGGTAGTCGATCTGCGTGATATCGTCGTAGTCGGCGATCCAGGACGCGACCTCGGCGTTGCTCGCGGTGCCGAGGGCGATCCACTCGATCTCGAGGTCGACCTCGGCCGGCGGGTCGTTCTTTGCGGCCGCCTCGTTGGTCACGCGGGCGACGTACAGCGTCCCGCGGACGTCCATCCGATCGTCGTAGCTCGGGATCGGCTCGTCGGCGACGAACTTGTAGAAGCCCTTGTTCGCCCCGTCGGAGGTGAGGTAGACGGTCCGTTCGTCGGGCATGAACCCGGGACACTCGAAGGCGGCCCGGCCCATGGCGTAGTGTTTGACCGGCGTCGGTTCCGCGCTCGCGGGCTCGGTCACCTCGACGATGTAACCGTACCGGTAGCGGTTGGGGTAGCCGTCGCCGATCGGCTCCGTCGTGTTCGTCTCGCCGTCCTGATCGACCGGGTCGGCGCCGAGGTAATAGGCCTGCAGCTCGACGCCGCTGAGGGCCCAGCCCCCCTGCGGATACCAGCTCTCGTCGAACAGCTCGTCCAGCGCATCCGTGATCTCGGTCGGGTTCGGCCGGTTCCAGAACGCCGCCGCGCCTCGGAGACCGACGCCGCTCCCGGCCTCGACGACGTCGCCGACCGTCGCCGATCCCGAAACGCGCGGGTGACTGTAGTCTTCCTCGGCGGACATCGGGGTCCCCCACGGGCTCAGGTCGCCGTAACAGTTGATCCGCGTCCCGCCGATCTCGCGGAACGACTCGCGGTTCTCGAGTTCCATCGCGCCCTCGGGATCGGCGTCCCAGCCGTCGTCGCCGCGGCTGATCGGCGTCCGGCTGATACAGCCCGGACTCGTCTCGTTGTTCGTAAAGAGGTACCCCTCGAGCCCCTCCTCGTCGGTCGGAACGAAGAAGTTCATGTCGGGGTTGTAGCCGACATCGCCGTACTGGCTGCCGACGAACGAGCCGATGTCGGTGCCGTCGGGCGTCTGGGGATGCCCCCATCGCTCCGCGCCGCCGTTGATCTCGTCGCCCTCCTGGACGAGGATCTCGTACTCGCCGCCGGCGACCTGGACCCGGCCCTGGGCCTCGTTCGAGCGCGGCGGCTCGAGTTCGTCGAACTCGTCGTTCCGGCCGTCGAACTCGAACCGGTGGCCGGCGAGGACGCCGACCGCCGCCGTATCGTACGGGCTCGGATTCTCCCGACTCGGATGTTGCAGGCTGAACAGCACTTCCCCGTTCTCGAAGACGAACGGGCCAGTGACCTCCGCCCCGCGGGCCGTCGTCGCGAGTCGATCGAGGCTCCCCCGTACCGTCGGAGCACCCGGCGTGTCCCCGTCGTCTCCACTCGCCGTTCCGACCGCGCCGACGCCGATCGCGGCCGCCGCCGACGTTGCCATCAGCTTCCGCCTGGTAAATTCGACCATGCGATGGGATCGACCATCCGCGTTTTAGTTAGATTTTATAATATTCGTATCGAGACGAATGAACGCCGAGAACTGCTACGGACCGCTCCCGAGCGATCTGAGAGATATGTGTTCTATTGTTCGGTCTATTGTCGTACTGTTCGGTCTATCGGCGTCTCGAGCGGACCGGCGGTCCCCGGTCAGCCGTCCCGTCCGTCCGGAATCGGTCGTTCCACGATCGACCGCTTCGCGTTTCCGCTCCCGTCCTGCTCGGACGGGTCCGTCAGGGGATCGCTGGGCGACAGATTCAGCGGTGGCTCGGCGAGGGCTCGTCGACGACGGTCGGTCCGAGAAAAGCGACGGGAGGAGCGTGGCTGGGGTAGTCCGAAACCGCCGTCCTACTCGAGATCGGCCGTACTGGCCCGCGTTCGGATCTCGTCGGCGCGGTCGCGAACCCACGAACAGTAGCGCTCGATGGTCTCTGGCGTCGTGCCGTAGAACGAGGCGACCCAGTTGACGTCGGCCCACCGGCACGTGACGAGATACGCCGCGAGGGTGTCCTTGCCGGACTGGACGACCTCGGGTGGAACGCCGCGTTCGCCGGTGTTCTCCTCGACGAAGCCGTTGACGTCGAAGTAGACGTCGGCGTAGAGCCGAGCGTCCGCCAGGTCGGCGAAGGCAATCTCGGTGTGGTCGGGCGCCTCGAATCGGTACCGCGGGTCGCCGTCGGCCGCGTCGGTCTCGACGATGCGAACGCCGAGAACGTAGGCGTCGACGACTGATTCGTCGGTGTCGGGGGTAGGTGTGGACTGGGACATATCGAAACGGCCCGGCGGAATCCACTCCTATCGGGACATTGAACCTTCGTATGTGCCGTCTATAGCTCTCGGGATCCGTTCGGATCGATACCGAGACTACTGTGTGCGGCGCGGTGCGGGGCTCACGGGGGTCGTTCCGCCGACTGCTCCGGTTTCGACATCTCGGCCGCGGTCGCCGCCGGAACGACGCTCTCGGGGAGACGGACGGTTGCGGTCGTCCCGCTCTCCCCCGTCTCGAACGAGAGGTCGCCGCCGAGGACCCCGACCGACCACGAGACGACCCACAGTCCGAGCCCGCTGCCGTGTTCCAGGGCCGTCTCCTCGCCGCGCTCGAGGACGGCCAGTTCGTGTGCCGGGATCCCGGGACCGTCGTCGCTGACGGTGAAGACGGCGGTTCGATCGCCGCGTTCCTCGAATCCGACCGTCACGCGGGGCTCGTCGGCGTCGGTGTGAACGAGTCCGTTTTCGACGAGGTTCTCGAAGGCGAGTTCGAACAGTTGCTCGTTCGCCTGCACGGCGAGGTCGTCCGGAACGACCACGTCGACGCGGCCCTCGAGTTCGGTCTCGAGGGCGGCTGCGAGCGAACGGAGCGTGTCACGGGCGGCCAGCGGGGACGGCGACCGGCCGGTCGACTCGATCGCCCGCTCGAAGTCGCGGGCCTTCTCGCTCGTCTCGAGCACGCCGTCGACGTCGTCGTGGATCCCCTCGAGCATGGCCGCGAGTTCGTCGTCGTCGACGCGATCCGCCGCGATACCGAGGTAGCCGCGGACGGCGGTCAGGTCGTTCCGGAGGTTGTGGCGCAACACCCGGTTGAGGATCTCGAGGCGCTGTTCGCGTCGCTGCTGCTCGGTGATGTCCTGGAGGATGACGGTGTGGCCGACGATCCGCCCCGCTTCGTTCCGGAGCCGGGACGTCGACACCGCGAGTTCCCGGTGGTCGTTTCGATCGGCGTCCGTGAGCACCCGCGCGTCCGCGCCGTCGATCGTCAGGCCGGTCGCGTCTGCGAGCGGCGCTCCGAGGATCGCCGACTCCGTGATGTCGAACAGGGATTCCGCCGCCGGATTGCAGTCGACGATCCGCCGATCCGTATCGACGACGAGAAACGGGTTCTCGAGGTCTTCGACCGCGGATTGATCGGCCGTTCGCCGGACGGCGGGGCTGTACGTGAACATGCCACCGCCGACGAACGCGTACGCGTCGAGGACCACGTGGGGCAGGAACATGACCGCAGAGAGGTTGAGCTGTGGGACCGGTCCGATCCCGAAGAGCCAGACGAGCAGGGCGACGCCCGGCGGCAGCGTACTGAGACCCACCGCGAGCGCCTCCGTTCGGTAGAGCGGTCCGTAACTGACGACGGTATCGAACAGGAGCAGCGTCCCCGACGCGGCGAAGACGGTCCCGGTCACGATCGCGAAGAAGGCCCACGCGTTGGGTTCGTAGGAGACCGTCGCCGCGCCGTAGACGGGATCGAGCCGAAGCCCGCTCCAGACGAGTTCGTGCAGCGGATTCGTCAGGACCAGCAGCGTCGTGATCACCGGGACGAGTAGCACCGCTCCGAACCAGGGCGTTCGGACGAGGCTCCCGCGACCGGTGTACTCGAGGCCGAAGGCCAGAAACGGCACGCCGGTCCAGACGATACCGGTCCAGGTCAGGGCCTCGAAGACCCACCGTACCGCGGGATCGAAGACGAGCAGCGATACCCCGTACGAAAAACACCACAGCGCCTGCGCGACGAGCGCGAGCAGCAACCAGTTCGCGCCCGGTTTGCCGCGGTGTTGGCGGAGATAGGAGAGCAAGAGCAGCGTTCCGCCGCCAGCCAGTAGCGACCCGGCCGCCGGCCACGGAACGACTCCCATGCTACGGACGGTACGAGTACAGTGACTTCCGTGTTGTGGCTACACGGGCGCGACCGCGAGCCGATCGCACAGCGTCACATCGTTCGACGCCGCGCTCACTCGAGCAGCGATTCGCCGGTCATCTCGGGGGGCTGGTCGAGGCCGATCGCCTCGAGCATCGTCGGCGCGATGTCGGCGAGCGTCCCGCCCTCGCGAACCGTCCAGCCACTATCGGTGCCGTCGGGAGCGAGATAGACGAGCGGGACCTCGTTGTACGTGTGTGCGGTGTGGGGATCGTCCTCGGTCCCCATGTCGTCGGCGTTGCCGTGGTCCGCGGTGATCAGGACGTGTGCGCCGGCGTCCTCGAGCGCGTCGACGAGCCGACCGAGCTGTGCGTCGACGGCTTCGACGGCCTCGATCGCGGCGTCGTAGTCGCCGGTGTGACCGACCATGTCCGGGTTGGCGTAGTTGAGTACGAGCACGTCGGGGTCGTCCGATTCGATGGTTTCGATCGCCGTGTCCGTGACGTCGGGCGCGCTCATCTCGGGTTGCTGGTCGTAGGTCGGCACGTCGGGACTCTCGACGATCTTCCGAATCTCGCCGTCGAACTCGACTTCGCGGCCGCCGTTGAGGAAGTAGGTGACGTGGGCGTACTTCTCCGACTCCGCGATCCGGAGCTGCGTCCGGCCCGCGTCGGCGAGCACCTCGCCGAGCACCTGTTCCGGCTGGTTCGGCGGGTAGGCCACGGGGAGGTCGAACGTCTTGTCGTACTGCGTCATCATCACGACCTCGGCGTCCGGCGGGCTGGTCTCGAGGGTGTTCGCCCAGTCTTCGGGCCGAATATCGGCGAGCATCCGCGTCAACTGCCGGGCCCGATCGGACCGGAAGTTGAACCAGACGACCGAGTCCCCGTCCTCGAGCGCCGGCTGATCCGCGACCAACGTCGGCTCGACGAACTCGTCAGTCACGTCGCGGTCGTACGATTCTTCGACCGCGTCGACGGCCGAGTCGGCGGTCCACTCCGCGTCTCGATCGACGATCGCGTCGTAGGCTCGCTTCGTCCGCTCCCAGTTCTGGTCGCGGTCCATCGCGTAGTACCGGCCGGTGACGGTTGCCACGTCGCCGGTCCCGTGCTCGGCGATCACGTCTTCGAGCGTTCCGAGGTACTTGCGGCCGCCGGTCGGCGAGGTGTCCCGGCCGTCGGTGATCGCGTGAGTGACGGCTTCGACGTCGCGGTCGGCGGCCAGTTCGATCAGCGCGTGCAGGTGCTCCTGATCCGAGTGCACCCCGCCGTCGCTGACCAGGCCGAGGAAGTGGACGCGGGCGTCGTTCTCCCGCGCTCGGTCGAACGCGCGGTTGATCGCGTCGTTCTCCCGGAAGGAGCCGTCCGCGATCGAATCCGAGATGCGCGTGTACTCCTGGTAGACGACCCGTCCGGCACCGATGTTGAGGTGACCGACCTCGCTGTTGCCCATCTGGCCGTCCGGGAGGCCGACGCGTCGGCCCGCAACCTCGAGTCGGCCGTACGACCCTGCTTCCGAAAGTCGATCGAAGACGGGTGTCTCGGCCGCTTTGACCGCGTCTCTGCCGCCGTCACCGAGTCCCCAGCCGTCGAGGACGATCAGCGCAGCTTCCATACGAATTCGGAACTCGGCGCGCCGTAACTAACTGTCGTTGTTCCGCGTCGGCACGTGTCACTGGTTCCCGTCGACGTCGGGTGACGACGCCGACCCGCCGCCGACGTATCACCGAATAGTCACGTCCGAGGGACGGCCCGGCCGGACGGAGCGACGGGACCGCTTCCCGGAAAACCCGCGGCGTGTTCGTCCCTCGAAGTCGGGTCGTTAGTCGTCGTACCGGTGATCGAACGTCGTCCCGCAGTCGCCACAGACGGTGCCGTTTCCGGGCTTACTCCGCTGCGCGAAAACGGCACCACACTCGTCGCAGATCATGAAGAGACGGTCTTCCGGCGCGGTACCGGCTTCGAATCGAGCGTGAATCCAGGCGTCGGGGTTCCCCTCCTCGTAGAGGGTCACGCCGCCGCTGTTCTGTCGCCAGTTGATCGCACGATCGTCGGGGGTGGTCGCGGCCGTTTCGCGCTCGGTCATCGAGACATGGAGACACTCGACGCGCCCATATATACGTTTTCTGATAGTAATTTACCCGCCCTCGAGTTAACATCGTCTTACCGCCGATCACTGGCTTTTTGCGGGTCCGGTGGGAGCCACCTGTCATGACGCTCGATCCGGTCCACTTCGACGGCATCGCGCGGCTCGCAGGGCGGATCGACCACGGGACCGACGACCGGGACCGTCGGGCGTTCGCCGAGACCGTCTGGGATTCGTTTCTGGACCCGCTGGTTCACGACGGGCGGATCGTCCTCGAGCCGCTCGAGACACAGGAGCGACGGCTCGTCGACTGCGAAGCCGTCGCGTTGCGCGAGCGGGAGTTCCCGACCGAGCACGGCCTCGACGCGGGGACGATCAATCCGACGACGTTTCGGAACGGGCTCGTCATCGACATCGCACAGGCGGCCATGAGCGCGACCCCGAGCGATCTCGACCTCCATCGGTCGCGAACGACCGTGATGACGGTCCACTCGAACGACGAGACGATGGTGGTCGACGAGAACTGGGGCAAGTTCGACGAGGGGTACAGTCGGAGCCGGGCGGTCAAGATTCCGCCGCTGCCGCGGTTCGCCGAGGGCGTCGTCCACGCGCTGGCGCTGTACCTCGCCGAGAGCACCCACGCTCGCGATCACGCGGACGCGGTATCGGACCTGCTCGTCCTCGACGGCCCCCTGTATCCCCGGGGGCTCCTTCGCTGGGCCGACCAGCACCCCGACCTCGCCGACTTCCTGCTCGAGGATCCCCGCCCAACGACGGTCCTCGAGAACTACATCCGGCTGGTCGAGGCGTTCGTCGAGCGCGGCGTCCCGCTCGTCGGCTTCGTCAAAAACCCGGCCACGCGCGTGCTCACGCGGACCCTCAAGTCGAAGCGAGACGTCGACGTCAGCGTCCCGTGGAGCGACGACTCGGCGCTGTTCACCCGCCTGCTCGAGCGTGGCGAGTACGTCGACGACGTCGACGGCGAGCGCTGGGACCGGGACACGTCGGCGCTGACGTACACGAACTGGTTCCGGTCGCGGGGCGGCGTCGATCGGCCGCTGTCGGCGGACGGCGACGCGCTCGGCGTCGAGCGTCGCCTCGAGCGGGACGCCTACGAGGTCACCTTCTTCGTGATCTACGACCCGCGCGACGACCTGCTGTATCGGATCGAGGCACCGTACGCGTTCACGGCGGACCCCGAACTCCGGGAGCGCCTGACGTTGCAGTTGCTCCAGGACGTCGCCGTCGCGCACGGCCCGCCGACGATCGTCGAGAAAGCCGACGAACTCGCCCGAATCAGCAACTCGGAGAAGGCGTCGCTCCGCGAGACGCTCGAGGAGCGGTTCGACGCCGCCCAGGATCGGAGCTACGACGACCACCGGTGGGACGAACAGCCGTATTGACCCGGATCGCTCTCTCCGTCCCCGGAGACGCGTCCGGTTGTCGGGTCGCCGTTCGGTGGCGCGCCCGACGACCACGAACGAGACGGTGTCCTACGCCTCCGCGTTCGTGCTGTGCTCCGCCGTCTGAGCCCCGACTCTGAGTCCGCGGTAGGCGAGCGCGGCGCCCACCACGAACACGATCGTCGCGAGGTAGATGGGGCCGAGGTGCGTCACCCAGTCGTGCGCGAAGCGATCGACGTAGTGCATCGGGAGCGCGATGGCCAGTCCGATCACGGCGGCGACGATCGCCGTCGCCCACGCCCACAGTTGCCCGCTACGGACGCCGTACCACGCGAGCGCCGCGATGGCGATTCCGGTGGCGATGATAAACGCCGCCGTGGCCACGTGGAGGTGAGTGATGTAGTGCATGATGGCCGGATCGATCGCGTCGAGTTCGGCCGGCGTCACCCCGTTCAGGGTCGCGACACCGAGCTCGAAGCCAGTTCCGACGAACGTTCTGGCGAGGAAGACGACCCCGTACCCGACGAAGGCGACGCCCGCGAGCGCCATCAGGAGCGCCCCGATCCGTCCGCCTCGCTCGAGTTCGTGATCGGTCCGGTGTCGGTCGGCCGTCGCCCGATTTACGCTCACCGGTCTTCCTCCTCGAGATCGACCTCGACCGTTTCCACGTGGCGCGCGTCGATCTCGTCCAGGCCGAACTCCTTCCCGTGCTGTTCCCTGACGTGGTCGCGCGCTATCTCCAGCAGTCGTTCCCTGTCGTCCACCTCGGTCCGCATGCGGAAGACACAGCCCGAAACCGCCGTGTCACACGCTACTTGTATCCCCGGTACGCTGTCGTTCGATTGCAGGTCTTCAGTCATGGTTTCTCCACCCCGCACTCGAGGGGACGATACGAGGGGTCGTGTAGGCATCTAGCGGGTCCCGTGCAGCCGGTGACCGTCGTGCAGCCGGTGCCCGGCGGGCAGTCGCCGCAAGCGGCCGATCGGCCGGGAACCGCGGTCGCCGCTCGAGTACGCTCAGTCGACCGTGGGCTCGAGCGCGAGCGGTCGGGACTCGCGTCTGTAGCGCTCGTACGTCGATTTCGCCCACTCGCGCGCCGCCGGCGCGTCGGTGTCGACCAGCACTCGAACCGTCCCGCTCTCGGGGTTATAGCCGCTGATTCCGATCCGATGGTCGAAGATGGCGACGCCGTACGACGGCAGGTCGTCGTGGAGCCGAATCTCGAGATGGCCGCTCTCGAGCGGCTCGGCACAGTGCTCCGGGTATGTCGAGAGGACGTGTCTGGCGACGGACGGCGGGTCGATGATCTCCGTCCGCATCCCGTCGACGATCCGTCGAGCGAGTTCGTCCTTGCACGGCTCGAGTAAGGCCAGGTCGAATCCGACGAACCGAAACCGGTCCGTCTCCCGGAGCAGCGACACGAATCGGTTCACCGGCCGGTACGGATCGTCGGTCTCGGCGACCGTCACGACCGCGTCGGCACACATTTCGATCGCGAACCCGCTCGCCTCGATCGGCAGCCACTGCCAGATGTCGCGGAGTTGCCGCTCGGTTTCGAGCCGCTCGATCAATTCCCGCAGCCCCGTCGCGACGAACGCCCCCAGCTGCGTCGCCTCGTACCGGTGTCCGTCCCGCCTGACCCAGTGTCGCGCTTCGAACTCGCGCAGCGTCCGCCCGATCGTCGACTGCGAAACGCCGGTCGTCTCCCGGAGTTCGGCCCGGCTCCGCGGGCCGCTGGTCAGTGACTCGAGCGCAGCGACGCGGTGGTCCGATCGCGCGAGGAACTCGACGTCCTCGAGTGGCGTGCTTGTCACTCCAGATAGCATGGTAATCGTACGCACGCCAGTAGCATAGTTGTGACCGTTAGTCTCCGCTCGGTCAGTGGCCGGACGGGTCTCCGGGGAGAGCGGACCGAAGTCCCCGCTGCGAGTTTCAGCCGTCGTTTTTCTCGACCTCGAGCGAGACGTCGTCGGGATCGACGCCGATTCGGGCGAACTGCGTCCGGACGTGTTCTTTCGCCCCCTCGAGGGCCTGTTCTCGGGTGTCGAAACCGCGGGGCATTGGCGACTCGAAGGCGAGGTTGACTTCCCGGCCGTCGACGAGCTGGGTCGTCCCGCCACTGTCGACCTCGTAGAACTCGTCGCAGACCCAGACGTACGCGGCGTCTTCGTCGGGAGCGCCGCGGAACGAGGGTGCTCGTTCACCCCGTTCGTACAGCGTTCCGGTGAGCTCCGTCCCCCCCGCGCGACCGCGTACCATAAGCATACGCTATCGTACGCTTCGCGGACGCAAAAATGTCGTGGCATCGATCGATGCGTGCGACACGGTGGCGTCGGTCAGTCACGGCGGCCGATACCGGCGCGCCGGTCGCAGTCGTGCGAGCACCGCAGTCGCTCGCCGCCTCCCAACGACGACGCGGACGACCGGAATCGGGCTGCTATCGCCCTGCCGACCGAGGAACGGCGACCAGTATGTTATCATTACACATACTATTCTCGATCCGCGGTATGTCGTCGAATCGCCATATTCAGTGGGTCTGTCGCACCTATTACCAAGGACAATTTCCCCTCATCCCCCGTTCTCGAGCGATTCAACGGGTTATCAGGCTATTACGTGAGTAAGGGCAGAGTTTTCGGCCCAAATCGTTTTGGAAACGGCCTTATCCCCATTGCAGGAGTTGGGTGGAGTAATGAGTTCGGACGCTCACCTCGGCGGCGACAGCACGACCGACCCACTCGCGAACGTCCCGACGGAGTGTTACGAGATCCTCCGCCATCCGCGCCGGCTTCGCCTCCTCGAGGTGCTCGGCTGCCAGCGGACGCGGCTCTCGCTGTCGGATCTGACGACGGAGCTGGCCGACGGGTCGACCGACGTCTCGAACGGGCAGGCTCGTCACGAGATTCGGATCAGTCTCGTGCACAACCACCTCCCGCGACTCGAGGACTACGACATCGTCGACTGGAACGACGACGGCGTCGCCCTCGTCGACGAACCGCCCGTTCATCCCGCGGATCTCTCCGTCCTCCTCGACCTCTGTGACGACGAGAACGCGGAGACGCTGCTCCAGACGCTCGTCGATCCCGTCCGGATGCGTCTCCTCTCGGCGCTCGAGACGAGCGACCAGCCGCTCTCGCTCGAGCAGCTCGCCGCTCGGCTCAGCGCCCACGACGGCGGACCGTTCGCCGACGCAGAGCGCGCGCAGATCGCGCTCCACCACTCCCACCTGCCCGCGATGGCGGAGATCGGCGTCGTCGGCTACGACCCCGAGTCCAAGCTGGTCACGCGATACGACCAGGTCGTCTCGATCGTCCAGTAGGCGTCGACCGCGTCCGAGTCCCGACCGGCGGCTCCCGACCCGCCGGTCCGCGTCCGAGCACTTCTCGATACACCGTTCTCTTCGACGCTTGCCGAAACGATAAGCATCCTCGCGGCCGTACGGCGAGACGAACGACACGATGGCTGGGAGTGACGACGGAGGCCGATCCGGTAGCGCCGCGCCGAGTGCCGCCCGAGTCGTCGGTGTTTCCACGGTAGCCGCCCTGCTCGCGCTTTCGCTCTCGATCGCTGGCGTCGCCGGAACGGCCGTCGCGATCGATCAGGTCGCGATCCTCTCGCCCGATCGGACCCAGATCGAGGCCGCACCCGGCGAGACGATCGAGCTCGACGTTACCCTCCGGAGCCAGGGCGGCCACGGCGGCGAGGGCGTCGAAGCGACGACGCTGATCGCTCGATACCATCCCGACTACCTCGAGATCACCGAGGTGAGGCGCGGCCCGTGGCTCGAGGGCGACGAGACCGAGGTCCGCGCGGCGGAAACGATCGCTCACGAGCGGGGAACCGCGATCCTCGAGCAGCGCCGCGAACCGGCCGCCAACGGGACGACGGGGTCGGGCACGATCGCGACGCTGACGGTTCGCGTCGCCGAGGACGCGCCGCCCGGGACGACGACGATCTCGTTCGACGAGAGCGAGATCGACCTCACCGGCGACTGGCCGATCGCCGTCGTCGACGAGTCCGCGACCGTCGCCATCGACGGCGGCAACGAATCGCTCGCGTCGTTCGACCACCCCGATCCCGACGACATCGACCGCGACGCGGCGGCGTCGAGCGCGAACGACTCGGCCGGGGCCGACGAGCCGAACGACGCCGACGGAAGCGAGCCGATTCCGGGCTTTACGGTCGGCCTCGCGCTCACGGCCGTCGTGGCTGTGGGACTCCTGTCGATTCTGTCGTCGACCGGCGGTGACGGTCGCCACGGATAAACAGTCCGCGCAGCTGGAGGGAAACGTGTTTTAGGAACCGGTCTGATGGGATTGATATGACCGATCTGGGAGACTTCGGCGAGTTCGACGCCGACGCCGATACCGGAGACGGCGCGGCGGCCGACGCAGCGGACTCGTCGACGTCGTCTTCGGGGTCCGAGCGCGACGCGAGTAGGAGTTCGACGACTGACGGAACCGCCGACGCGTTCGAACCGACGCCGGTCGAACCCAGCGGCGACGACGTCGGTATCGGGACGATCTGCGTCTCCCAGGGACTGCGCATCGCCGAGGACGGCGAGGAGACGACCCTGCGGGCCTACGTCACCCAGGGGAACCGCTCGTCGATCCGGATCGGGAGCTACCTGCTCGCGCCCTATCCCGACGGCGAGACGCTGTTCTGTCGAATCACCGGCCTCGAGTACGCCCAGCAGTACCGCGCCGACGACGCGACGGAGATCCACGCGCGGCGGGCGATGCGGACCGACGAGATCGACGAGGCCGATTACAAGTTCGTCGCGAATCTCGAGCCCGTCGCCGTTCTCTACGACGACGACGGGGAGCTGAAACGGCGGATGACCGACCGGGTCCCGAAACCGCAGACGGTGATCCGGCAGGCGGACGACACCGAGGAGATCAAGACCGGACTGAAGATGCCCGACGACGGGGTCTTCCTCGGTCATCTCTCGGTCGGCGGCGAGAAGGTGCGGACGGCGGCCACCCCACCGACCATCGATTACCGGCTGAAAGACGACTACGACGCGGGCGATCCGCTCGTCTTCCGCCACTCCCTGATCGCCGGCGGGACGGGGTCGGGGAAGACCCACGGCGCGAAGAACATCTTGCGGCAGTATCTCGCCGCGGAGCGGACCTACCCGATGGACGACGGTCGCGCGGTCCAGCCCGCCGTCGTCCAGTTCGACCCGCAGGACGAGTACGCACAGATGCACGACGACAACCCCGACCTCGACGACGAGTTCGCCCGCCGACTCGAGCGCGAGGGGATCGCGTACGGCGGCCACGACGATACGACCGCCTTCGTCCCGAAGGTCGGCTCGGCGTCGTACGCGGCGGGACACCACCGCGCGGAGCAGGTCGAGTTCACGATTCCGTTCTCGATGGTCCACGACAACCCGTGGCTGGTCGCCGGCAGCGGGTTGAACGACAACCAGTACGGCGCGCTCGTCACCGTGCTCCTCCCGCGATTCCGGAAGCAGTACGGCGATGGCGGCACGTACGAGGAGTTCACCACGTTCCTCGACGACCCCGCGCTGCGCGAGGAACTCGACGAGTCGGGTCGGGTCCACGAGGCGACCTTCGACGCCGTCCGGCGACGCGTCCTCGGGTTCGGCCACGTCTTCGATCAGGACGCGCGCCCGATCACCGAGCTGGTCCACGAGTTCGTCCGCCCGGGCGGGCTCACCGTCGTTCCGACCTACCACATCAACGACAGTCGGGCGACCGAGACCATCGTCCTCGCCGTCTCCTCGCTCATCATCGATCAGAAACTCTCGAACGATCCGGCCTACGACCGGATCAAGGAGACCCCGCTCGTGCTCGGGATGGACGAAGCCCACAACTTCCTGACCGACGCCGACTCGGTGCAGGCCGGGAAGGTCATCACCAAGTTCACCGAGGCGGCCAAACAGGGCCGGAAGGAGCGCCTCGGCCTATTCCTCATCACGCAGGACCCCCAGGACATCCACGACGCCGTCTTCAAACAGATCAACACCACCGTCGTGCTCAACCTCGGCGACGAGGACGCCATCAAGAGCGTCAACATTCCGAGCAACCTCGAGTCGAAGGTGCCCTACATGGAGAAAGGGCAGATGGTCGTTTACTCGCCCGATAATTCGGAGCCGGTCGAACTGATCGGGCTCCCGAAGTGTCTGACTCGGCACGGCAGGGACTGATCGACGGCCGGACTCCGTGAGACGGTGCGGTTCGCTCGGTCCGACCTCGGCTCGAGAGCGCCAGAAACCGCGCTTGTGCTCCTGCGTCGTCCGGAATGTGCCGGCGACGGAACCGTTCGCACTCGCAGTCGCCATCGGATTCGATCGCCGCCGTGACGGTATCGATGTCGTCGGCGATCGCGTCGTCGGGTACCCGGCGAGTGAGCGGAGAGGTCGTAGCGGCGTGTGCGTGAGTCGAGACGCGTCGACAGTCGCCGACGGATAGCCGCCAGTTGGCAGCCGAAGCGGACGGAGAGGCGTCCGTTCCGTCGGCTCGCGTGTCGCCCGTTTTTCGCCCGCATCGCGTCTCCCGCCGGGGGACGGGCGGGTCGCAGCGATATCGGGCTGGCCTCGCCAGGTGTCCCGTAGTCGCAACTCCGTCGTGGACCGATTCCCACTTCCCACGAGATACCGACCGGTCCACACGTCGATTCTACGGTCGCGGACTTCGCCCGGTAGAAATAGTATGAAATCAATAATTTATGGGCTCCGATCGGAATACACACATGTCAGGAACGATCGTTTCGTTCTCGTTTCCATCCCGATCTCGGCGCTCCGATACAGAGCGATCGTCTGCACACGTCTGGCATCGTCGGCGAGAGGGATGGCGAGCTCGAGGTGGCGGTTCTCGGGTGACGCTCGGAAAGGAGGGCCGTGAAGTGCGCCCCGACCGTCGCAACGAGCCGAATAGGCACGCTGTGCAGTCCTGAACCGACAGCAGTGTATAGCCGATACCGGCGGTCGAGGTGTTCGATCGTGATTTCATCGCTGCTCATACGAACCTGTTATTTCGGCTCGCGAGGTGTATACAACGCTGCTCTCTCTGGCCGTCTCTCGTCGATTGCGCAACTTGGTCCAAAATTAGCAGCTTCAATATATGAATGTAAAAGTGGTACTTTGGTCAGGTGCTGTTGCCAATTCGAGCGCAAAGGCGACGATCGCTGGGGCCGGGCACTGCGACTCGAGGGACTGCCCGGCCGGACCGATCGGCGCGTCGATCGAGGGGGTGCTGTACGAGGACTCGACGGATCGGACGTCCGTTCGTTTACAGACATAGTTGTGTCATAGGTATGCCGCGACTTCTGTCGGTCGAATCATAATTTCCGTTCCCGCTGCATCGACGGTGGTCTCGATCCGCTCCGTGAGCGCGTCGACGGTTCGCAGACGATGCGTGGAACTCGTGTCTTGCACCGCTGTGGCTGGTATCCGTTCGTCGCTCGGGTCAGCATCCGGTCCCCGACGGAGTCGTGTCCGATCCCTGTCTAGTAGCCCGCTAATAAACAGAACTGTGATCGTTCCACCCGACTGCAGTGCGTCGATTCTCGGATTCGCAATTGGAAATAATACATGAACGGACCCGTATGTGTGACCGGAAGCGACCGTCCGCTCGTCGTCTCCCTGAGAGAACTCGGCAGGGGACGACGGACGGGCGGGTATGTCGAGTCTCCGTCGGGGATCGACGAACGGCTACTCGTGCGAATCCCCGGTCGACGCGGTGTACCCGCCGTTGGTGGCGATATCGGCCCGGAACTCCGTCCCGTCACCGGCGGTGTCACTCGAACCACCGACGTCGATCGCCGTCTCTGCCGTGCCGGCGTCGCTCGAGGCGCTCGCGAACGTTAGATAGTTGAGATTCCAGTCGCTGGCGTCTGCCGCGATGCGGACGACCGTCTCGCCCGCCGGGAGCGACAGCGTGCCCACGTCGACCGTCGTCCAGGACTGCCACCCGCCGGTCGCGCCGAAACTCGCCGATGCGGCGTCGCCGTCGGCGTCGACGGTGAGACCCCCGCCACTCGAGTTCGAGGCGACGCGCGCGGCCACGTCGTAGTCGCCGGCGCTCTCGACCTGGACCGTATATTCGAGCCATTCACCGCTGGCGATCCAGCCGACGTTGTAGCCGCCTTCGGTCGAGGGCTCGATGTCGACGTCGTCGTCGCGATAGGCGCTGCCGGTGTTGCCGCTCGTGGTGTCGTGGTAGGCGACGCCCTCGCCGCCCGTGTCGTAGTCCTGTGCCTGAAGCGAACCGGGAATCGGGTGGGGTCCGTTGTACGCAGACTGGCTCGACGGAGCGTCGTCGGTGGTGACCGTGACGGTGTTCGAGGCGGCGGATTCGTTGCCTGCACCGTCGGCCGCCGTCACATGGACGTCGTAAGTCGTTCCGCCCGAGAGGCCACCGACCATTGTCGCGGTGGTGCCCGCGGCCACGGAGTGATCCAGCGCGCCGTCGACGTAGACGTTGTAGTGATCGAGACCTGTACCGCCGGTGTCGCTGCTGGCGTCCCAGTCGATATCGAGCGAGGATTCGGTGTGAGCGGGCGACGAGAGGTTCGCGGGCGTGCTCGGTGCCGCCTGGTCGCTACTCGAGCCGGGTTCGATCCGCCCGCCGACGAGCCGCGGATCGGTCTCCGTGTCACCGGGGGCGGCGTCCTCGAAGTAGACCCGCCTGTCGTCGAGCCAGTACTCCCGGTCCCAGTCGGTGTCGACGTCGTCCGTCGGGTTCATGTAGATCTCGTCCTCGGCGTCGACGTCCCACAGCTTGGTGGTGGGATTGCCCGCGAGGATCTGCTCGCCCTGGATGTTGATCTCGTAGTTCCGGATGTTGCTGAACGTCGGGTTCCGGATCTCCATGCGCCCGTCCGTCAGCGCGCCGATGCCGCTGCTCCAGTTCTCGATGGTCGCGTCCTCGATCACCAGCCCTTCGGCTCGCATGTTGTGGGTGATGCCGACGCCCTCGCCCACGCCGATGAGCCGCGGGTTCACGACCTTCAGGTGGCTGGCGTACCGCATCGCGAGGCCGATACCGGTCCCCCGCGGGAACTCGAAGCTGAGATCCCCGTTCTGGTAAATCCGGGTGTCCGGAAGGTCGCTCTCGCCGTCGCGTCGGCCGATGTTCCACGCGGTGTAGTCTTCGATGAGCCCGTAGTAGTCGGTCTGCCCATTCATCTGCGAGCCGGCACCGCGCATGTGATTCATGACCTCCATGCCGCTCCCGCAGGCGAAGGCCGTGTTGCCGATGTCCCGGAGCGGGATCGACCCCTCGTCGACGAAGACCGTCCCGTCGTCGGCGGTGTCGGTCGCGTGGGCGAACTCAGCGACGTTCGGGCCGGCGGACTCCGGTGCCACGTTGTGCTGTTCCGACGGCCGGTCGTCGGCGTACGGGGCGGGCACGTTCGGGATCGTCCCCCGGTGTCTGCCAATGTCGGACTCCTCGATCTCGCGATCGAGTTCGGCGGGTGGGACCGCAGGATCGTCGACTTCGTCGGGCACGTAGTCGCCGATCGCCCGGGTCCAGTACGCGAACCCGTGGTTGCGCTGGCCCGCCGCGACGTTGTCCTCGTTCAACACGAGCGGCCCGTGCAGCCAGAAGCCGACCCCGTTGTGGCCGTAGTCGTCGATCAGCGGCCGGTTGGCGTGATCGGCCCAGGCGACGACTTCGCGGAAATCGGGGTCGTCGCCGCTGCCCGTCGAGCGCAGCGCGAAGTTGTTCACGAAGCTGCCGAGTTCGACGCCCGTCTCGGTCTGGAAGTGCGAACCGAACACTTTGTAGCTCACACAGTCGTGAACGTGGGCGTAGCTCTGGTGGTTGACGAAGCCCCACCCGGGACTGCCCGTCCAGCCGTTCCCGTCGGTCCGCGGCGCGACCACGCAGCCGGTCGCGTCGTGGGGTTCCACGTCCGTTCGGGGTCCAGTCTCGTGGTAGTGCAGCGCGTACCGGGCCCGTCGATTGTCGTTGACGTCCAAGTCGAACACGCCGTCGTTCCGGATCTCGCTTTCCTTGTACGCCGGATTCGAGAACGGGATGCTCTTGTCGGTCCGGCCGAGGTCGTAGAGGCCGGCATACCGGATCGTCGAACCCGGCGACATGATCATCACGTGGCCACGGCGCTTTATCTCGGTGCTCTCGGAGCGCAATCGAACGTGTCGGTCGAGGTTGAGCGCGTACGTATCGAGGTCGCTCGCCGGCGGCACGTGGTCGTACTCGAGCGTCTCCGCCAGCTGGACCGTCGAGCCGCTGACACTCGCGACGGTCACTTCCTCGTCCTGGTTCTCCCGCGGCGAGACGCCCGGGACGACCAGCGCGTCGCCGGCCTGCCAGTTCGTCGGTGCCGCCTCGAGTTCGAGGACGGCCTCACCCGCCGTCGGATGGTGCGCCAGCGTCGTGTGTGGTGTCTTCGCCGCGCCGTGGACCTCGACGGTGCCGACCGCGACCAGTCCGCGGGTCTTCCGCTCCGAGTCCCAGCTCTCGTCGATCGGTCCGCGGTCGATGAAGGTGACGGTCAGTTCGCTTGAGGGCCTGACCGGATCGCTCTCCGTGCCGAGCTGGATCGTGCTGTTCTGGGTCGTGATCAGTGTGTCGACCTGCAGTTCGGCCGTCCGGCTCGTCGCGGCCCTGAACGTCCCGTCGATCCGGACCCACTGCAGGCGCGCGCTGGGGTTCGCGTCGAACGTCACCGTGACGCCGGACGGAACGTGGACGCGCGCGCCGTCGTCCGGAACCCCGTTGTCCCACGTCGCCGGGTCGGTCCACGAGCCACTCGTCGTCGCGCTGTGCGTCGCATCCGACGCCGGTACGAGGTCGGCGACGTGGTGGTCGTCCGTGTCGTGTTCCGAGGCGATCGCCGTCGAGCCGAGTCCCGACAACGCAGCGAGTGTCCCCGTGGTCTGCAACAACCGCCGACGCGAGAGGTATGGTTTTCCGATCGACTGTCCGTCCTGGTCTCCGCTGATGCGCTCTTCCGCCATCAAAGACTACTTCGTATGGCTATAACTTAAAATTATTTTATTATATATTAAAATAATTTTATTCTCGGTCCCGCAGCTATCGGTGCCCCGGTAGAGTACTGGGCCGGGTGCGCAGCCCCTCGTCGGGGTCACGACCGGTCGTCACGCGGTAGCGACGTTCGCTCGTCCAGTCCGGTCGACGAGAGCGCCCGCGTGCGACCGGTCAGATGGTGGGGACAGACGTGGGCCGCGATTGTGGCCCGGGTGGTGAGGTCGGTCTTCCGTCGAACCTACGCTTCTTTGAACACCCGTACGTAGTCGATGCGCATCTGCTGCGGGAACGTCGTCGTCCCGTCCGGCGAACCGGGCCACTCGCCACCGACCGCACAGTTGAGGATCAGCCAGAAGGGGTTGTCGTCGAAGGCCCATTCGTTGCCCTGGCTCTCGACATCCTCGCGGGTGACGGTGAAGAAGTGCTCGCCGTCGACGTACCACTTGATGACGCCGGGGTCCCACACGACGGAGAAGACGTGGTAGTCGTCCGCGAAGACGCCGCTGTCGAGGTGGTAGTCCCCGCCGATCGAGTTACCACCGGAGTAGCCCGGTCCGTGGACTGTCCCGTGGACCGTCGCGGGCTCGTGGCCGACGAGTTCCATGATGTCGATCTCACCGTTGTCGGGCCAGGTGCCACCCGCCGGCAGCATCCAGTGGGCCGGCCACAGACCCTGATCCTCGACGAGCTGCGAGCGGAAGTCGACGCGGCCGTACTGGAAATCGAAGTTGCCCTCGGTCACCAGCTTCCCCGACGTGTAGTCGTAGGTCCCGTACTCGTCCGAGACCTGCTCTTCCCGGATCTCGACCACGAGGTCGCTGTTTTCGACCCAGCGGTTGTCCTCGCTGTAGTACTGCTCTTCGCTGTTGCCCCAGCCGGGGATGCCGTAGTCGTGACCGTTCCCGGTCTGGTCCGTCCACAGCGAGGTGTCCAGCGAGCCGCCGTCGAAGTGGTCGGCCAGAATCTCGTTCCACGACCGGCCGTCGAGGTTGCCCGGGTCGTCCGGGTACTCCTCGCCGCTGCCGCCGGAATCGGTGAACTCGAAGTAGTTGATATTCCAGCCGCTGGCCTCGGAGTAGACGCGGACGACGTGCTCGCCGGCAGTCAGGTCGACCGAGCCGGCGTCGACTGTCGTCCAGGACTGCCAGCCGCCGGTCCCGCCGAAGCTGACCGAACCCGTAACGTCGGTGCCGTCGACCTCGACGTGGAACTGACCACCGCCGGACGCGGAGGCGACCCGGGTTGCCAGATCGTACGTCCCGTCGCTGTCGACGTCGACGGTGTACTCGAGCCACTCGTCGGGCTCGATCCAGCCGACGTTGTAGCCGCCTTCGGTCGAGGACTCGATGTCGACGTCGTCGTCCCGGTAGGCACCGCCGGTGTTGCCCGACGAGGTATCGTGGTAGGCGACGCCCTCGCCGCCGACGTCGTAGTCCTCGGCCTCGACCCGGCCGGGAAGCCGCCAGGCCGACCCGCCGTACGGCTGCTTGCCGGCCGGCTCGTCGCCGGCTTCGACGACCCTGATCGCGCTGACCATCGCGTTGTCGACGTCGGTGCTGAACGAGACGGACAGGGTCCCGTCCGAGACGTCCACGCCGCTGATCGTCCGAACCAGCGCCGCGTTGTGGCCGACCTCGGCGTGGACGTCGAGGTCGGTGATGGACTCCGATCCGTCGACGGAGACGTCGAATACCCGATCGCCGTCCGCGCTCCAGTACGTCTCCGCGACGTGGATCTCGACGTCGTACGTCCCGTCGGGAACCTCGACGTCGTAGCTGAAATCGCCGTACCGGTGTGTCCGGTACAGCGTGTCGTCGTCGGTGCCGGCGATCGGTTCGCTCGAGCTCGCGGCGGTGCCGCCGCTGTAGTTCGCGTCGGCCTGATACTCGGTCCCGTCCGCTGCCGTGTAGGCGCCGCCGGCGGCGTTGACCGCGAAGACGACGTCTCCCGGGGCCGCGCTCCCGACCGAACTCGCGAGGCCGACTCCCGCCGCGGCCGCCACAGCGGCGCTCATGAATCGCCTGCGCTGTATGTTCGTGCCGCTCGATTCGCTCGTGTCGTGTGTCAGTCGTCGTTGCTCGGTCATGTGTCTCGTTCGTCCCCTCCCGACGGACCGCGGTCTCGCCCCGAGTCGTTCCGGACCGTCGCTCCGCCGACGCGGTGGCTCGAGGCGGGTCACCGGGGGGTCGAGGCGGGTCGCCGGGAGATACGACACCTGATTCCGTGGACGGTTATAAAATTAAGCGTTCAATATCGAGTATCCTCGAACCGACGGTCAGTCGTCCGCCGACTCGCGCTCGGTGTCCAGCGCACCGTCGACGTCGACGCGACCCGCCGCAGTCGTCGGTTCGTCGAACTCGATGGCCTCGAGGGTGATCCGGACCGCTTCGATGTCCTCGTAGACCGCGCCCCAGTCACCGACGTCGTACAGGTCGCCGTCGGCGGCGAGATGCACCTGCAGGAACCCGGCCAGGTCCTCGAAGGACGGACGGCCCTCGGAGCGGTAGGAACCCGGATAGACGATATCGGTGACGATTCCGGTGATCTCGCAGGGTTCGTTCGTGTCGACCCACGTCCCCTCGACCGTCACCGCGACGTTCGCTCCGTCCGTCCACAGCGGTGCCACGTCGCGGACGAACTCCTCGAGGGTCGTGTAGACGTGTGGCGGTTCGGTGTCCTCGTAGACCGTCTCCCAGAGGGCCCAGACGCCGGTCTGGAAGTACCAGTGGAAGATCAGCGAGAGGATGTAGTCGTCGATCAGGACGCCGAAGGGCCTGTTGGCCCAGTCGTTCGGCGTGAAACACGTCCGCGAGCGATCCGCAACGAACAGGAACGGCCCCGGGATACGGCACGCGCGGAGTTCCGTTACCGTCCCCTCGAGGGGGGCGTCCTCGAGTCGCTCCTCCAGATCGGCGCCGTAGACGGCCACCTTCGTGACGACGCCCCGGTCGTGGGCGTCCTCGAGCGCGTTCGTCAGGGCTCGGAACTGGTCGACGGTCGCCGATAGTTCGATGGAGCTCTCCACGTCCCGGATCAGGTCGCGCGTCCGGTCGACGACCGTCTCCTCGTGTTTGACGACGCTGACTTTGTGGTCGCTGACCGCCGGCCGCTCCCAGCGATCCTCGATCGCATCCGCCGCCTGGTTCATCTGCTGGCCCCGAGACCGAAGTTCGCGGAGGACGCCGATCGGTTCCGTGGGGCTGGCGTGGAGCTGATCCTGGTCGAACGTCTCGATGTACTCCATCCGCTCGAGGGCGCGGAGGACGTCGTAGATCTGGGACACCGGGACGGAACACTGGTTGGCGACCTCCACGGCGGGCATCATTCCTCGCTCGAGCAGCGTGATGTAGGCGTCGGCCTGATACGAGGTCAGCCCCGCGTTCTGGAGCGCGTCTCGGAGAGGGTCCCTGTCCATACCTCCATAACGACAATAATCGTTATTCAGCCTTTTGCAAAAAAGAGGGGCGAACCAGCGTCGCTCCGCAGTCCCCGGCGCGCTCTCGTTGCGGTCGGCGATCGGGGGTGGTTCGAACCGGGCGTCCCGGTCGACCCCTCGCCTGCCGGCCCGCGCGCGCTGGATAGACGGGGAGCCCACGAATTGCGGACCGCGTTCGATCCGTGTGTTCCTCCCAGTTGCCGAGGGCAGCATTCGCGAGCTTCCGCTCGATGGAATCGTACGAGATAGATTAGTTGTGATCTGAGAAGTCAATCGTTCTCTCTCATCTACTATGTTTTCGGCAGCGTTTCGATCCCGCGTCGTTCCTCCTGAATCGAACCCCTCGATGGCAGGGTCGTCGACCGGGTCCGCCGAGGGCTACCGGCGGAATTCCAGCGTCTCGAGGGCGTTTTTCTCGAACGGCCCGTACCCGTCCCATTCCACGCATTTGCCTTTCGCGTCGAACGCCGCCGATTGTGTGTGCCGGTCCGGCTCCGGATCGACGGTGGGATACTGCCATTCGCGATGGTTACCGACCCGCACCCCCATTTCGCCGACCGCAACGCGATTCGGAGACGGGTCGCTGCGGTCCGTCGATGCACTCGTGTCCCTGACCCTGGATCGCCTTTCAACGCCGATTAGTGTCCGACATCTCGGAGTGCATAACTATATTTGAAACCGAGAGTTCGGTTCGTGAAGTCGAATTAGCCGGCTCCGTCAGTCGGCGCAGTATCCGCCCGCTCCGCGGGCCAGAGTCGATCACCTCGCGGCACCTGTTGACGACGAATCACCGTTCGACGCGGATGCCCCCGAAACAACCATTCAAATGTCTGTCATTACGCGTGCCGAGGTACCACCAGGTCCACGATACGAACCGGTCGTCAGCCGTTCGCGCCGGTCTCTGATCCGACCCGAACGCGAGCGATCCGCGCATTCTTCCTGGATCTCGGAACCCTTATACAACTAAAGAAATTAGGTCTAATATGTACGATCTCACAGGCTTCCAGCGCGACCTGTTGTACACGATCGCTGGACAGGACGAACCCCACGGGCTCGCGATCAAAGCGGAACTCGAGGAGTACTACGAGAAAGAGATCCACCACGGACGACTCTATCCGAATCTGGACACGATCGTCGACAAGGGGCTCGTCGAGAAGGGGGAGGTCGATCGGCGGACGAATTACTACTCGGTCACAGCTCGTGGTCGGCGGGAACTCGCGGCTCGCCGGGAGTGGGAAGACCAGTACATCGGTGAGCAGCTCTCGAACGCGGAGTAACGTCGCCACCGACTGACGCCGAACGTGTGCTGAATAGCCGTCGACGGCGTCCAGTCGCGTGCGCGATCGCCTGCGGACCATTCCTCGCTGGCGGAGACGGTTTCAGATTACCAACGTATTGTGAGCGCGATCGACGACTACACATCCAAATCGTGTTGGAGTAAGTGTTGACTTGAGCGGGACGTAACCCGCTGTTACTGATGTCACCCGAACTCGCGGAAGACACTGCCCACGCGCTGCTCGCCGATTCCGAGCGACTGCACCTGCTGACACTCCTGCGTCAGGAGGGAACGGGGAATATCGACGCGCTCGCCCGTCGGATCGCCGCTCGAGAGGAAGACGTGCGCCCGGAGAACGTCGGCCGAGAAACCCAGCGACGGGTTACCGTTTCGCTCGTTCACAACCACCTACCGCGGCTCGCCGAGCACGACGTCGTCAGCTACGACCGGGAATCGGTCGTGCTCATGGACGTCTTCGACGACCTCGAGTCGTCCCTTCGGACGCCCGCCGCCGAACTGCCCATCCAGCGGCTCTCGGACGAGTAGTCACGGCCCGACGAGCCCTCGCGAGACGTCTCGCACGGGCTCCCGTGGGTAGTCGACGTGCCGCGACGAACTGCGAGCGCCGTTCGGGAGACCGCATCGACTACAACGCACTCCGGATCAGGCGGGCTGCCGCTGAGACACTGGGGCGACGGCGGCCCGAGTCTGGCAGACGGCTGTCACTCGCCGGCCTGTGGCTGATAGTACTGCTTGAGCCAGGTTGCCAGCCCCTCCAGCCCGGGGAACAGCGTTCGATGGTTGACGTTCAGTTGGTCGAGCGTGTCGCGGAACTCGAGCTTGCGTTCGCCCGGAATGACGATTTTCCGATAGCAATCGGGTCGGTCCGCGAGCCAGCGGTCGAGGACCAGCCGCGGATCGGACTGAAACGAGAAGACGGCCGCCTGGTTGGCGATGCGGTCGTCGATCGCGGGCGGCCGGAAGAACATGACGTACTCGTCGCGGGCGTCGTCGGGAGCCCACAGCTCCTGCCACAGTTCGTCGACGCGGGACACGTCGTTGAGGCTCCGGACCGGCGGGAGTCCGTCACCGTCGGGACGATCCCCGTGCAGTTGGTACTCGAGAGTCACGTTCGAGAGGAGGTGCGTGTCGAGCATGTGGGTCTCCGTCATCTCGAGAACATCCTGGTAGTAGTCCGGGAGGTCGGCGTGCAGTTGCCGGTAGTCGACGGCCCAGATCGCCCCGTCGTGGTCGGTGTCGCCGGCGACGGTTGCGAAGTACGCCGCCACGAGCGGCGAAAACGACCAGTCGAGCAGCCGCGTCGGCAGCCCGTAGTGTTGCGCGAGCGAGAGCAGGTGCCAGACGGATCGGGGCTCGTCGATCTCGTTCGCTCCGTACTGGGCGAAGTTACGGAGCAACAGGAGCTCGAGGGGCCACTTTCCCGAGTCGCCGACGAAGCGCTTGATCGACGTCTCGAGGGTGAACGACTGGTCCGATACGCCGCGGAACACGTAGGGCGAGCGGTGGCGGCCGATGTCGGCCGTCCACATCTCCTGCGTGATCAGCTGCTGGAGCTCGGTCCAGGTTTCGGCTCGCTGGACCGACGGGTGGCAATCAGCGGACATCGGTTCGGACGGGCGTCCCGGTCTCGGTCGAGCGTCGGTGCCGCATCGGCGGGCGTACTCGCGGCACGCGGAAAACGGTTCTCGGGTCCGGCAGTGACTGTCTCGTCCCCGAGAGTGTCACCGGTGTCGATCGGCCGTCTCGCTATCGTCCGCGGACTCGAGTAGCGTTCGCTCGAAGAACGACCGGACCGTCGTCGCGATTTCGTCGTGCTTGGTGAGGAAGAAGTGGTCGCCGGCCAGCGCGGTGACCTCGTCGCCACGCTCTCGCGCACGCTCGACGACCGGCTCCCAGTCGACGGTCGTGTCTCGGTCGCCGTACAGGACGTGGAGTGGAGCCTCGAGCGTCTCTACCGCCTCGATCGCGTCCAGATCGTCGGCGAGCCGTGCGGTGGGCGCGAGGACGGCGACGGCTTCCGGCTCGACGTCGGCCGCCGCCAGCAGCGCCAGCGACGCGCCGAAACTGTAGCCGAAGACGCCGACCGGGAGCTCGGTATCCCGATCGCGGGCCCACCGGACGGCGTTACGAACGTCTTCCCGCTCGCCGTACCCCTCGTCCCACGAGCCGTAATCGAACCGGAGGCAGGCGATGCCCGCGTCGCACAGGGCGTCACTGACGGCGACGAGCCGGGGATCGCTGCGCGAGCCGCCGTGGCGGGGATGCGGCGGGCAGGCGACCGCGATCGCCGCCGGTTCGTCGTCCGGTTCCTCCAGCGTCCCCCGAACGTCGCGGCCGCCGGGGAGCAGAACGTCGCTCATGGCGTGGTACACGCCGCCACGGATAATGAAATCGGCGAGTCGTCCCGACCGGGTTCGACCTTGGATATTTCTGAAGTGACATTTTTAAGGCCGGGGAGCAATACGTATCGAATATGGGTATCCTCTCTCGGACTTCCTACGTCATCCGGTCGAAACTCAACTCGGTGCTCAACCAGGCCGAGGACCCGACCGAAACGCTGGACTACTCCTACGAGCAGATGCGGGACCAGCTCCAGCAGGTCAAACGCGGTATCGCCGATCTCACCACGCAGAAAAAGCGCCTCGAGATGCAGAAACGCCGGCTCGAGGAGAACGTCGAGAAACACAACGATCAGGCACGGACGGCGGTCCAACAGGACCGGGAGGATCTGGCGCGGCGCGCCCTCGAGAAGAAGAAAACGAAGATGAACCAGATCGAGGACTTGGAGCGCCAGATTTCGGACCTGCAGGGCCAGCAGGACCGGCTGATCGAACAGAAGAACGAACTCCAGAGCCGCATCGAGGAGTTCCGGACCAAGAAGGAGACGATGAAGGCCCGCCACGAGGCCGCGAAGGCGAGTTCGACCGTGTCGGAGGCGATGACGGCAACCGGCGAAGAGTTCGAGGACGTCGGCCGTGCCATCGAGCGCGCCGAGGAGCAGACCGAGGACATGGAGGCCCGCGCCGCCGCGATGGACGAACTCCACGAGTCCGGCGCGTTCGAGGACGTTATGTCAGACAAGGATAACATCGACCGCGAACTCGAGCAGCTCTCGACCGACAGCGGCGTCGAAGCGGAACTCGAGACGCTCAAGTCCGACGTCGGCGCGAGCGAAACCGAGCCGGAATCCGAGACCGAGACCGAGACCGAGGCCGCGAGCGAGGCCGACGAGGCGGAACTCACCGAACTCGAGGGCGAGGATCAGGAAGACGTCGAGGCCGAACTCGCCGAGTTACAGGACGAAGAGAACGCCTGATCGATCCGCTCGAACCGCTCCGGGGCGGCTGCGATCGAGCGGTCCACCAGCGGCCGGTGCAGCCGTCGATGTCTTGGAACTGTTTATTCTCGATTCCGTCCCTCTGGAAGGGAGAGAAACGATTACCATCGTTCGCGGACACAGTATGAACTATGAGTGATGAGTCACTGTTCGGGGCCATCTCGCTGACCGATCAGGTAATTTTGCTCGGCGTCGCCGAACTCGCCAGCGATGACGAAACGCCGGTTCAGACCCACGACCTGCGGCGATACTGTCGGGAGCACCTCCCGGAGGCCGACACGGAGGTCGTCGGGACGATTACCGAAGCGGACGTCATCCGGTCGCTGTACCGACTCGAAGACGCGGACCTCGTCGACGAAGTCGAGCCGTCGACGACGTCGCCGACGGGGAAAGGTCGACCGGCCTATACGCTCGGCGTGAGTATCGACGCGGTCTACGACGGCGTCGACGACGCCCTTCTCGACCGGAAATCCGACTGAGCCACGCGGCCGGGGATACCGCTCACGGGGGCCGCGCAATCGCGGCGGGGAGCCGAGGCTGCACGGTCACGTCGGCGTTCCGAGAACGGTGATGTCGTAGCTGGCCACGTCCGACGGTGACTCGAGCACGACGACCTGAAAGGCCCACGTCTCGTCGCCGTCGAGGTCACCGGTGCTGGCGAAATACCTGCCGAGCAGGTTGCCAGCGTCGTCGTAGATGCGCGTTCGTACTTCGACGACCTGGATACGGTCGGCTCCCGTATTCGTGACGGTTCCCTGAACCGTGGAGCCGAGATAGCCGTCCTCGACGACGAACTCGTGTTCGACCAGCTCGAGCGGATCGAGCGGCGTCACCGCGTTGCTGGGCTCCTGCTGGGCGAGCGCAGCGGCCGTGGACATCTGGGTCGCGTTCCGCTCGGAGACGTTGCTGGCGTTTCGGTCGCCGACGGTCCCCTCCTCGTATCTCGGCTGGCCGTCGAGTCCGCCACTGCCGGTACAGCCGGCGGCCGCGACTGCGACGCCCGCACCGAGCGACGCGAGCACTCGCCGTCGGCTCGTCGACTCCGATCGCGTCATCGCCGCCGAGCCGTCGTCCGCACGTTGGTTCCCTCACCGAGCATGTATCGGATCGACATCGCGGACGCATTTCAGTGTAGGCCTTGAAGCGACAGCACCCGGCGCTCGAGGGCGAGCGGGGTCGCTCGGAGCCGGCTACCGGTCGGGACCGTCTCGAGGACGGCCCGGCGGTGTGCAACGCAGGCCCTTATTGTCGGGACCATTGCACGTATCGATATGGGGACGCCCGAGACCGACGAGACGCTCGAGTCCTACGGAGCCGACATCGGTACCCGGATGGGAGTGCTAATGCGGTTCCACGAGTGGGTGCTGGTCAAAGGGAACCGGTTGGGCGTGGCGGTGGCTCTCTCGGCCGTCGTCTTCGCCCTCCTGCTCGCCCTCCACGAGGTCGGGATCATCTCGTTTACCAATCCGAACTCCGTGACGCGCGTCGCCAGCGGCATGATCGCGGGGACGTTCTCGCTGGTAACGCTGGTCGTCTCGGTCAACCAGCTCATCCTCTCACAGGAGTTTGGCGCGGCCGGCACGGCCCGCAACCGTCTCGAGGGCGTCATGGAATTCCGACAGGAGGTGGCCGACGCCGCGGCCATCCCCGCGAGTCCGGCCTCGCCCACCCGGGTGCTCGAGTTGGTCGTCGAATCGATCCATCACAACGCCGACGAGCTGGCGGATGCGGTTGCCGATCACGACGACGATGCGGTCCGCGAAACGGTCGTTCGGTACACGAACGGCGTCCAACAGCGGACGGCTCGGATCGAGGACCGGATCGACCGGTCCGACGTCGATACGTTTACGGCCGTTTCCGCGGCGATCACGTACGACGAATCCTGGCACCTGTACGTCGGCACGCACCTGCGCGGCGAGTACGCCGATTCGCTGTCGCCGGCCGCGAACGAGCGCCTCGACGAACTGGTCGACTCACTGAAGTTGTTCCACGTGGCCCGGGAACAGTTCAAGACGACCTATCTACAGCGGGAACTCACCCGGTTCTCACAGCTGACGATCTACTGCGGCGTGCCGTCGATTCTGTCGGCGATCCTCGTCGGCCTCCTGTACGCCGACCTCACCGGACCCAGCGTCGACGTCGCCGTGCTCCCCACCGTCGTGAGCGTGCTGATCGTCGTCGTCCTCTCGCCGCTCGCGCTCCTCGTCTCCTACATCCTCCGGACCGCGACGATCACGCGTCGGACCGCGTCGGTCGGCCCGTCGGTCCTCCAGAAGGACCCCGACGAAGGGCCGTTCGAGGTGAGCCCCGGGACGGACGAGTGACGGCGTTCATAACCGACCCATCGTCTCCCGGCCCGACGTTTTTACCCGCCGTCGTGGTCGAACCCGATACCCGGATGGACGTTCTGAACTCGAACGGTGACGGGAAGGGAAGCGGTCGGCTCGCCGGCCCGCGGCTGTACCTCCTGCTTCGGATGAACCGCTGGCTGCTCACGGCGCTCGTGCTCGCAGTCGTGTTCGGTGTCCTCGTCGGGCTCGGTCAGGTCGGTCTTCCCCCGCTGCGCGTGATCGTCGCGGCCAACAACGGCACCTTCTGGATCTTCTCCGCCTTCATCGGCGCGATCATCACGGGGACGTCGATCGTCGTCACGATCAACCAGCTGGTGCTCTCCCAGGAACTCGGCGCAGTCGGCGACCAGCGCGAGCGGATGCAGCAGGCGATGGATTTCCGACGGGACATCGAAGACGAGCTCGAGGAGGACGTGACCCCGCCCGAGCCCTCGGGCTTTCTCTACGAGCTCGTCGACGGAATCGAGGACGAAGCGACCGACTTCGAAGAGACGGTGACGGGCGACAGCAGCCACTCCGACGACCTACAGCGAGAAGTCAGAGACTACGTGGACGACGTCGCCGAAAACGCCAGAACCGTCAAGGAGAACCTCGAGGACGCTCAGTTCGGAACCTTCGAGGTGATCTGGAACGCGCTCAACTTCAACTACTCGCGGAAGATCTACGATGCGCGCAAGATTCGAGCCGACTACGGCGACGAACTGTCGGACGATGCCAACCACGAAATCGACGAGATGATCGCCGTTCTCAAGTTCTTCGGGCCGGCCCGCGAACACTTCAAGACGCTGTACTTCCAGTGGGAACTGATCAACCTCTCGCGCGCGCTGTTATACATTGCGGTGCCGGCGCTGACGGTGATGGGGAGCATGCTGATGTACGTCGACGCCAGCGCACTCCCGGGAACCACGCTGGGCGTCGACAACCTCGTCTGGGTGACCAGTGCGGGGTTCGTCGTCGGCATCGCGCCGTTCGTCGTCTTCATCGTCTACATCCTCCGGATCGCGACAGTCGCGAAGCGAACCCTCGCGATGGGGCCGTTCATCCTTCGCGAGTCCCAGCGCGACGAGGATCTGGGCTGAGTCGCCGCAGTTCCGGCAGCCGTCGCGCCCCGGTGGACGCTTGCAGACGTGGGCACCGGGGCTATTTCCCGTCGACCCCAACTACCGTTCATGTCGACGTCGTCCGACCCGCCTACACAGACCTGTCCCGTCTGCCGGACCGAGAACGACCGCTTCTACACCTACTGCCGGGAGTGCCTCGAGGAACTCCCCGCGAGAACGGCTCGGTCGCCGGCGTTCTGACGTCCGCCACTCGGTCCCGGGCGGGCGGGTCACGATCCCCGCCATTGGTATGACCCCGGCCGCTATCGGCACCCGTGATCGTCGTCATCTGCGGGCCGCCGGGGGCGGGGAAAACCACGATCACGGCCCGCGTTCGCGAGCGGCTCGAGGCGCGGGGCCGGCCGGTTCGGTCGGTTCACTCCGACGACTTCTCGAGTCGCACGTACGACCAGCTGGCCGAGCAGGTCGGCGAGACACCGGCGACCGGCGTCACGCTGGTCGACGGCACGTTCTATCGCCGGAAGTGGCAGACCCGCTTTCGGACGCTCGGCGACGTCCACTTCGTCCGCGTGACGGCGAGCCTCGAGACCTGCCTCGAGCGAAACCGAGAGCGCGCGGACCCGATCGCGGAGCGGGGCGTCCACGTGGTCTACCGGGAGTTCGACGAGCCCGACGCCGAACTGGAGATCGACACTGACCGGTGTAGCCCCGACGACGCGGCCGATCGGATCGTAGCCACGATCGAGGCGTGGCTCGAGTGACGCTACCGTCCGCAGACGGTTCGAGCGTCTTCCTGCCCGATCGTGCGTAGCGGCCGCGCTGTCGGTTGCCAGTCGGACGACCGGCCGCTGACGGAATCGACGCTGCGTTCCCTACAGACCGCGACGCCGCTGACCAGAACGATTATATTAGCAGACCCTAATATTAGCAATTGCTAAAATGAGTGAACGACAGACAGACGGGCCGGTTCCGTCGACAGACCGGCGGACGTCCGACTGTTGCTCGGTCGGCCGCTCGCTGGCGGACGAGGAACTCGCCGCCGACGTGCAGACGCTCGCGACGCTCGGGAACGACACCCGGTACGAGGCGCTTCGACGCATCGCCGCGGCCGACGAGGCCGTCTGCGTCTGCGAGCTGGAGCCGACGCTCGGGGTCAGTCAGGGAGCGGTCAGTCAGGCCCTCTCGCGGCTTTTCAGCGCCGGATTGGTCGATCGGCGGAAAGAGGGACGATGGCGGTACTACTCCGCGACGCCGCGCGCGGATCGACTGCTCCGCGTGCTCGACGAGACGAGAGGGCTCGACGATGACTGACGAGAGCACACCGAGCGCCGGGAACGGGAGCCGTCTCGACCCCGCGGAACAGCGCGCGGCCGTTCGGGACCGGTACGCGCGAATCGCGTCCGAGTCGTCGTCGTGCTGTGGCGACACCGACTCCTGCGCCGACGCACCGACCGACCGGTCGTCCGAACTCGGCTACTCGGACGCCGACCGCGAGGCCGTCGCCGCGGGTGCCGATATGGGCCTCGGATGCGGCAATCCGACCGCCATCGCCGGCCTCGAGGACGGGGACACCGTCCTCGACCTCGGTTCCGGTGCCGGGTTCGATTGCTTCCTCGCGGCGCGGGAGGTCGGTCCGACGGGTCGCGTCATCGGCGTGGACATGACGCCGGAGATGGTCGAGCGGGCCCGCGAGAACGTCGACGCGAACGACGCGACGACCGTCGAGTTCCGCCTCGGCGAGATCGAACACCTCCCGGTCGCCGACGAGTCCGTGGATGTGATCCTCTCGAACTGCGTCATCAACCTCTCGGCGGACAAGTCGCAGGTGTTCCGCGAGGCCTTCCGCGTGCTGCGACCGGGCGGCCGGCTCGCCGTCTCCGACGTCGTCCTGAGCGCCGACCTCCCGGCCGACCGGCGGGCCGATCCGGCGTCGGTGGCCGCGTGCATCGGCGGCGCCGCTCCGGTACCCGCGTTAGCGGAGCTGCTGTCCGACGCCGGATTCGTCGGCGTCGCGATCGAGCCGAAAGCCGACAGCGAGTCGTTCATCCGCGAGTGGGACGACGAGCACGACCCGAGTGACTACGTCGTCGCGGCGACGATCAAGGCCGAGAAGCCAAGGGGTACAGCAGCTGCTCAGTAACTCGTCGCTCCCCGGCCCGCGAGGGGCGGCGAGCACCGTGGCCCGTATCGATCGGCACAGCCAGACCCGTCACCGATAACTCGATCACCGTCCGATGTCCAGCCCACCGTTCGATCCGCGAAACCGCACAGCCATCGACCGCCCAGTTGGGAGCGCCTGCTCGCGAGCGACGCGCTCGTCCCGGCGTTCCGCCTCGCGCTCTGGGCCGTCAGCCGGTCGGCGACCGCGACCGTCGCCCTCGCGTCCGTCGTCGGACTCTTCCTCGGCGTCCGACGCCTCCGGAGCGTGGCCCGCTGCTTCCGCGACTGTGGCGGGGTCTCGTTCGACGGAGGGAGCCGAGTCCGAATCACCGTCGAGAACCCGCACACCGATGACTCGCGGTAGCCGCCGGTTCGGGTCGCCGACCAGACGGCCGCACCGACACGGTCATCGAAACCGACCTCCGCAAGTGGCGTCCGAGGGAAGCGCATGACCGACGCTTCGATCACCCTTCGGGACGCAACGGCGGCCGACCTCGACCGCCTCGAAGCGCTGTTGGACGCGAACGGGCTGCCCACTCGGGACGTGCGAACGAAGCCGGAGTGTTTCTTCGTCGCGGTCTCCGAGACGGCGTGGATCGGCATCGGCGGCGTCGAACTGTACGGCTCGCACGGGCTCCTGCGGTCGGTCGTCGTCACGGAACCGAACCGCGGACGGGGCTACGGAGCGGCCCTGGTGGACGCGCTCGAGGAGTACGCGCGAGCCAACGGGGTCGAGTCGCTGTACCTGTTGACCACGACCGCGGCGGCGTTCTTCCGTCGAGCGGGATACGAGGCGATCGAGCGGGCGGCCGTTCCGCCGCGTATCCAGCGGACGACCGAGTTCGCGGCGCTTTGCCCGGCCTCGGCGATCTGCATGAAAACGGCCCTCGACTAGCCGGGCCGGTCGATCACCGGACGGCTCGCGACGAGAACCGGGGACGGGATGGGGACAGGCGCGCGGGCTCGAGAGCGAGTCTCGTCGCTAGACGCCGAGATCGAACCCGAACGGGTCGGTCGGGAGCAATTCGTCGGGCGTACGGTCGGGGACGACCTCGGACGGCAGGACGTCCCAGCCGAGTTCGTCCTCACCGGGTGCGGCATCGGTGTCGAACCCGGGATCGTCGGCGGGCGGCTGGTCGCGATACGACTCCGGCGGCGCGTCGTGCGCGTAGACGCTCTCCGGGTGATCGACGGTCCATACGTGGAGCATACAGGGGGTTCGGCAGGGGAACTCGAGGCGCTCCGCGTCGCCGTCCCGTTCGTAGGCCAGCCGGTAGAACCACCACGCGAACCGGCCGGGAACTCCGGTGTGAGCGTGCCACGGCGAACACAGCTGTTCGTCGTCGTCACCGCCGTACACCGCCGGGGAGTCGACCGGCTCCCCGTCGCTCGTCGCGATGAACATGACGCCGATCGATCGCCACGTGTCGTTGTCCACGAGCACCGATTCCGGCCGTTCGGGATCGACGAGCTCGTCGTCGCCGATGAAGGCCGGATTGAGCCAGTGAGACCAGCTGTCGTCCCCCATCTCGAGCGTGTCGAAATACGGCTTGTACCCCGCGTCGATCAACGCGTCCGCGTCCGGGTACTGGCGCTCGAGGGAGTCCGCGACCGCCGATCGGAGTTCGGTCGTCGCCGGGTGATCGTCCGCACAGCCCGCCGTCTCCGCCCCCTCGCAGTGAGTCGTGCTGGGCTCGATTGTCGCGTCCGGACAGTCTCGATCGAGTCGCGGGACGCCGAGGGCGTCTCCGTCGGATGCGTCGGAGTCGTCGGCTCGCGCACTGCCGACGGCCGAGAGCGCGGTCGTTCCGGCCGAGGCCCGCAAGATCGTCCGACGAGACACGTTCAGATGGCCGTCACTGTCGTGCATACCAACGCGTTCCACACCGACGACCGATATGAAACCCAGTTGCGGGCCGGAGTGACTGTCTCCCCCGGAAGAACGGCGGGGATCGGCCGCCCCGCCCCGTCAGTCGAACGCGGACTCGAGAACGGCACCCGTCCCCGGCCGATCGAGGCCGGCGAGGTCGATCCGACCGTCGGGCATCGGGACGCCGTCGGCCGGATCGTCGGCCAGCAGCAGCGAGCCGTCGAGGTCGGCGTAGTCGAGCAGCGGCGCGAGGTGACAGGCCGCCGCGATCGAGGCGTTCGATTCGGTCATACAGCCGCACATCACCTCGAGACCGTGTGCGCGAGCGGTGGCGATCATCCGTTTCGCTTCCCGCAACCCGCCGCACTTCATCAGCTTCAGGTTCGCGATGTCACACCGGTCCGCGATCCGCGGGACGTCCGCGAGCGTCACGCAGGACTCGTCGGCGGCGATCGGCAGCGCCGAGCGCTCGTACACGAACTGCAGTCCCTCGGGATCCTCCGCGGGGACCGGCTGCTCGACGAACGCGAGGTCGAACTCGGCGAGCCGCTCGATCTTCCCGACCGCCTCGCGGGGCGTCCACGCCTCGTTCGCGTCGACGAACAGCTCGACGTCGGGGGCGACCGACCGGATCGTCCGGACGATCTCGAGGTCCCGGTCGGTGCCGAGTTTGACCTTCAGTGTCCCGTACCCCCTCTCGAGGGCCGTCTCCGTCTTCTCGCGCATCGTCTCGCGGTCGTCGAGCCCGATCGTGTACGAGGTCGCGAGCGTCTTCGAGGGGTCGAGCCCCCAGTACCGATAGAGCGGCACGTCGAGTCGTTTCGCGACGAGGTCGTGAAGGGCGATGCTCACCGCGGCGCGTGCCGACGGGTTCCGCCGGACCGTCTCGCGCATGCGTCGTTCGATCCGCTCGAGGCGGTGGGGATCGCCGACGGTTTCGACGACCGAACACAGCGCCGGCAAGGCGGCCTCGACGGTCCCGGCGGTCTCGCCGTAGTGTCTCGACGGGGCGGCGGCACCGATGCCGGTCGTACCCCCGTCGTCCTCGACCCGGACGAACACGACGTCGCGCTCGGTCGTCGTCCCGCGAGCGATCCCGAAAGGGTACTCGAGCGGCAGCGAGCGCCGCTCGACGGACGTTTCGAGGCTCATCTCAGCACAGCTCCTCGAGCAGGGCGTCGGTTCCGAAGCGGAGCACGTCGGTCGCGGGCGCGCCGAGCGCGTCGGCGTAGTCGTCGACGGCGTCTCGGGCGTCGGCGTCGTCCTCGAGGCCGGCGGTGTTCAACGCGCCGGCGACGACGTCGGTCGCCGCGACCGGTGCGGCGACGCTCTCGTAGAGGTCGACGTAGGTCGGAATCGACGGGAGGGAGAACGACTCGTAGCCGTGAATCGCCTCGCGTCCGGCCTCGTGACAGAGCACCAGCGTGTCCGCCATCGACCCGTGGAGGATCCCCAGGGAGACCGGCGAGTACGCCGGGTGGACGATGCTGCCCTGCCCCTCCACGAACAGGTAGTCGTGGTCGTCGCCTTTCTCGAGGATCATCTCCTCGACCGCGCCGGCCGTGAAGTCGCTGACGACGCGGTCGATCGGATTGCCCCAGCCTTCGATCATGATCCCCGTCTGTCCGGTCGGGATCACGGCCGCGTCGTGGCCGGCGTCGCGGGCGTCGCGAGCCAGTTCCATCGTCGTCGTCATCTTGCCGACGGAGCAGTCGGTCCCGACGGTGAGGATCACCTCGGCGTCGACCTCGTCCGCGACGCCGTCGGCGACCGTGAGATCGGCCGGCGGGTTCCGAACGTCGCGAATCTCGCAGTCGTGTTCGGCCGCCAGTCGGGCGAACTCCTCGTCCTCGGCGAGGAAGTGGTGCAGCCCGGAGACGACGTCACAGCCGTACTCGAGGGCCGTCAGCACGTCTTCGCGCCAGCTCTCGTCGAAGCCGCCGCCGATCGGTGCGATCCCGATCAGGAGCGTGTCGACAGCCTCGGGCTCGAGGTCGGCCATCTCGCCGACGATGGGCGCGTCCCGCACGTCGGGAACGTGGTCTGCGACGCGCTGGCCGGCGGTCGCTCGATCGAGGACGGCGACGGTATCGTGGTCGGCGTATCGGAGGATACCGAGGGCGGTCTTGGCTCGATCGGGAAACTTCTCGTGGGCGAGAATCGCGACGCGCATACCCGGACATAGACGAGGGATGACTTAACGATACAGACACGGAACTTGTATGATGGGAGATCGACAGTTCGACGAACATGACGGTCGCCGACGGAGAGAATACCGCGGGCGGCCGCCCGTGAGCGCTCGCCTTTCGAAGCCCGTACTCGTGCGAGCTATCACCCCCGATCGGTGCTCCGTACCGGTGATATCTGCGTCTCGGTTCCGACCGTGCCGATACGTACTCTCGGATCGGACTTATCTTAATTCGAGAGAATACTATTCGAAAGAGATTTATATCAACACATTTTTATTATCTCGTCGATACCGAAACGCTCATTCCGATAACTCCCCGATTCGGTTGCAACACGGTGTCCTCCCGATTCGAGCGGGGCAGTGTCGGGCCGTTACTCGACGCTTCCGTCGGTTCCGGGTGGGACCGACCGATCACGCTGGCGCGAAACTACCCCGTGAGGGAGCACGAAGGATATGGGACATGACACCGCCGTTTCGAACGTCGTACTCGTCACCGTCGACTCGCTGCGGGCGGACGCGGTCGCCCCCTACGACGCCGACCGGCAGACGCCGGTGATCGATTCCCTCGCCGACCGCGGGACCGTCTTCGAGCGGGCCTTCGCGACCGGAAACTGGACGCCGTTTTCGTTTCCGTCGATCCTGTCTTCGCGTCCCGTCTTCACCGATACCGGCCGAATCGGCGTCGAGGAGTCGCCGACGCTCGCCGAGACGGTGTCCGACGCGGACGTCTCGACCGGCGGCTTCAACGCTGCCAACGGCTTTCTCACGACCCACTGGGGATACGACGACGGCTTCGACGAGTTCGACTCCTTCGTCGCGACCGTCGGGTCCAGCGTGTACAGTCGGTATCTCGCGACCCATCCGACCGTCGAAGCCTGGCTCCAGTTGGCCGCCTCGCCGGTCCGCCGCGTCGGCTCGTGGCTTCGCGGAGAAACCGACGATCGGCCGTTTCTGGACACGTCGCGGCTGTTCGACGTCGAACACGCCGCGCGTTCGTTCGTCGAAGAGACGTCGTCGCCGTTTTTCCTCTGGGTCCACTACATGGACGCCCACACGCCGTACGCTCCCGCACCGCGGTACATCCGCGAGGTCTCGGACACTCGGGTGGGCACGCACAGAATGCTGCTCGCTCACACCCGAACCGGACTGGGTCGAGACGTCAGCGATCGAACTCTGGCGGACCTCCGAACGCTCTATCAGGCGTCGGTCCGGCAAGTCGACGCGAGCATCGGTCGACTCCTCGAGACGCTCTCGACGAACGACCTTGCGGACGAGACGGCCGTCGTGCTGGCGGGGGACCACGGCGAGGAGTTTCAGGAACACGGCCACCTCGCGCACTATCCGAAGCTGTACGACGAACTGATCCGGGTCCCGCTCGTCGTCGACGTTCCGGGCTCCGAGGGCGGTCGGGTGAGCGGACAAGTCGGCCTCGACGCGATCCCGCCGACGGTGACCGACTTGCTGGACGTCGACGCCCCGTCGGCGTGGACCGGCGAGACGCTCGTTCCGAGCGTCGTCGGCGACGAGTCCCCGGCCGACCGGCCGGTCGTCTCGGTCACCGTCCGAGACGGCGCGGTGACGACCCAGCCGATTCCCCGATCGCCTGCCGACGGGACCCTCATCGTCAGCGCCCGGACCCGAGACTGGACCTACCTCGAAAACGCGGCGACGGACGAGCGCGAACTGTACTACCGGCCCGACGATCCCACCCAGCAGACGAACCTCGCGACGGACCCGTCGCCCGAGCAGCGGGACGTGATCGAATCGCTCGCGCCGATCGTCGCGGACCACGCGAGCGCGATTCGCGACGGGGGTTCCGAGACGTCCGACGACGAGGATGACGAGGACGTCGGTGAGGATCTCGAGGCACGATTATCGGCGCTCGGCTATCGATAGATGATCCGATCGTTCCTCCGCAGTCTGGTCGACGGTCCGTTCGCGCCCCAGTTACGGCGGTTCGTCGCCGTCGGAATCGTCGCGGCCGGGGTCCAGATCGTCCTGCTGTGGGCGTTCGTCGACAACGCCGGACTGCATTACCTGCTGGGTGCGCTGCTGGCCATCGAGTGTACGATCGTCCTCTCGTACGTGCTCAACAACGCGTGGACGTTTCGGGCGCATCGGAACACCGGCACCGGCGAGTACCTCGTCGGATTGCTCAAGACGAACGTCGTCCGGGGAACGGCGATCCCGATCCAGATCGCCGTCCTCTTCGCCTTCGTGGAGGTGGTGAACGTCTCGTATCTGGTCGCCAACGGGTTCGCCATCGCGATCAGCGGCGTCTATCGGTACGTGCTCGACGCGCGATGGACGTGGGGGACGTGATGCCGTCGGCGAGTCGCGACGAGTGACGGCTCGATCGGTCCCCGTCGATGCGAGAAAGCCGACCGCGGCGCAGTTCGCCTCGAGGGCGCAGGGGGACTGCAGACCCCGCGCTCGGCCGCGTTGGCGTCCGGCTACGCGCCGAAATCGCCACCACACTGCTCGCACGTGACGGTTTCGAAGTCGGACGTGCTCGATTGACTGTTCGCCGTTCGGAGCGGAACCCGTCTCGAAACCGTTTCCGTGAGCGCGAATGACCCGCCGGCACCGTACCGTTTCGAGACCGGTAACAGTCTGTTTCATTCCGCCGGTCGTTTCTCATCGAACAGTTGATCGTTCGATCGCCGAAACGGTGGGGATTCGGCCCAACACGCGCGGAAAAACGGACGATGCGCTTATGTGCACGGACAATGATAACGAGTAGCATGAATGGCGTTCTGAACGAGACGACGAACAAGATCCACAAGTACGAATCCGGCCGGTCCGACTTTCAGACGACCTGCGGAGCGACGTCCCACGTCGCACACGAGCACCTCCGACTGATTCCCGTCGAGCGGGCGGTCACCGACACCGGCGCGAACCGGTGCGGTCGCTGCTTCGAGAACGGGGGCGGCTACTGACACCGTCGATCCGTTCTACAGCACTCGTAACTCGGTCGTCCAGAACGATCGAACGGCGTCTTCGAGCGCCGGTTCCGGATCGCCGGTCGCGTCGACGGCGGCCGTCGCGGCCGGCTCGAGCGCCGATTCGTCGACGAGCGCGTCGACGACGCCGCGTTGACCCGCGAGGAAGAGCGCCACGTCGGCGTTCTCCCCGCCGCGTTCGTACGCGGCGAGGGCGTCTCGACAGCGCTCGAGGTGGTCGTCGATCTGCCCGTCGCGGATCCGCTCGAACCGGGCCTGGGAGAAGCCACCCTTCGAGTGGCTGCCCTTGACGTCGCTCTCGAAGCCGCGGTAGTCGACGCGCTCGTCGCCCTCGTAAGTGCCGAGCGCGAACAGATCCGTCCGGATCAGTGCGACCGCGTGCCGGCCGGTCGGGAGGAACCACTCGCGCTCGAGCGCGAACCGATCCCGCCAGGTCGCTTCCCGGTCGGGAACGAGCGGTGGGTCCAGCGTCACCGCGAGCAGGCCCTCGTCGTCGACACAGCACAGACAGGGCGCAGCGTCGTCGACGAGCGCGACGCGATCGCCGAGGACGGGCTCGAGGTCCGCGCGGACGGGGTCGGAGAGTCCGCCGTCGCTCACGCCGACGGTCAGCGCCCCCTCCGCTCCCGTCCGGAACGATTCCAGCCGATCGAGCACTGCCTCGAGCCGCCCGCCCCGCAGCTGGTGGCGGTGACGGACGCTGAGTCCGGTCTCGTCCTCACTCGTCCGCTCGAGTTCGCCCTCGAGCTGGGCGATCCGGTCCTCGAGCCGGTTGACCCGCTCCTCGGCGTCCTGTCTCGCGGTGGCGGCCTCGGCCCGGCGATCGGATTCGGCCTCGTAGCGGCTCCGCAACCGCTCGTTTTCCTCCTCGAGTTCGTCGATTCGGTCCTTGAGCGATGCGCGGCCGAGCAACTCGTCGAGCATCCGGCCGAAAGCGGGAAGCGAGCCTACTTCTAGATTCCGGCACTCGGCAGATCGTCGTCGGCCGGGTCGACGCCGTCGGGGTCCCGCCAGCCGCCGGTGAACGAGAGCAACTGTCGGGCCCGCTCCCGCCGGGCGAGGAATACCTCCCGGAGCGAGGGTGGATTCCGCACGCCGGTTCCCGCGAGCATCGACTCCGGAATCGCGAGCGTGTTCGTCGGGACGTCGGCCGACCCGTGAACCGGGAAGTGCGTGGACTCGAGTTTCATCACCAGCGGGGTATCGAGTCGCTCGAGCCCGTCGCCGGTCGCGTACACCTCCTCGTTGATCTGTTCGTGTTGCTCGCTGTGCATGAGGGCGTGGTCCCCGTCGACAGGGGTCACGTAGAGACGTCCGAGATAATAGCTTCGCGAAAACACCTCGAACATGCTAACTAGTACCAAGGGACGAACCGACATAACTGTTTCCGGATATATTTAAACCGTCGTGCTATCAGACCAGTTTCCGGCCCGTCGGACGTCCGCGGATCGAACGCATCCGTGACTGTCGTGGAACGAGTTAGCAGTCGAATACCGTTTCCGGTCGGACACCCGTTGGCCCCCCGAAGCCCCGTCGCACGTGAGCGGCGGGTTCGAGAGGACGACCCGAATGACCGGTTCGAAAGTGGGGCGTACGATGCGGACGGATCGTTCTCGTGGGACTGGACCGGTCGCGGGAACTGCGGCCGTCTTGAACGCTCAAAACGGATCTCGGACGTCGATAGAACGGAGTAAACGGTTCGAACGAAGGTCCGTCTTTTTAGTAAATTCGTCCGACGGGTACCGTAATGACTACCACTCGGTCGGTCGCCCTCCTCGTGGTGCTCGCCGTCGTCGGGCTCACGGTCGCGCCGCTCGCGAGCGGTACCGTGGTGAGCCCGTTGACCGGGGCCCAGACCGGTCAGTCCGATCAGTCCGACGCCGAAACGACGAACGCGTCAGTCGGAACGTTGATGCAGGCGAACGCGGCCGACACGAAGAACACGGTCGAGTCCGGCATGTTCGAGGCAGCATACGAGTCCGCCGACAACGAGAGCCGGGAGGAGATCGTCAGCGACCGAGCAACGCGACTCGCGGAGCAGGTGTCTCGGCTCGAGGCCGAGCGCGACGAGCTCCGTGCACAACGGGGCGCGCTCTCTCGGGGGGCCTATCAGTCGCGAATGGCGACGCTGACGGTCGAAATCGCGAGCCTGGAGCGATCGATCGAACGGGCCGAACGCCGCGCCGCCGAGGTCGGCGTCGGCGAGGATCGGCTCGCGGCCCTCCGCGGGAACGCGGCGACGATGCGGCAAAACGCCTCCGCGGAGGCCGGCCCCGGCACTGCGGCGGTCGCTCGCGGCCTGGCCGAGGCCGATACTCCGCCCGGTCACGGCGCGGGACCACCGGACGACCGCGGTCCGCCCACCGAGCCCGGTCCGGGAAACGGTAGCGACGACGGGAGCGGCGGGCCCGCGGACAAGGGGACTCCCGAGCGGTCCGCAGGGGGGGCACCTGACGATCCCGGGCAGCCAGCGGAGAAACCGAACGGCGGATCGGCCGCCGGAGCGGGAACCGAGACCGGCGGCGCGGACGCCACCGGCAGCTAGGGTCGCGGCCGGCACCGCGAGTCCGGCGAGCAGACACGCTTTTCAGCGGCGATCACTAACCCTCCCACGATGGACTCCGCCGCGTTGTTGGATTTACTCGGGAACGAAAACCGGAGGCGGATCCTCCGGTTGCTCGCCCGCAAGCCCTGTTATGTGACGGAAATCTCGGAGTATATCGGTGTGAGTCCCAAAGCGGTTATCGAACACCTACGGAAACTCGAGGAGGCCGGGCTGATCGAGAGCCGGGTCGACGATCAACGACGGAAGTACTTTCACATCGCTCGGAACGTTCGGCTCGAGGTAAACGTCTCGCCGTATGGCTTCGCGAGCAAGAGTGCGTATCCGTCGAACAACAGTTTCGACATCACGACGTGTCGTCACCTCTCCTTCGACGTCTCCTGGGACGACACCGACGACCTCGACGAACTCCTCGCCGCCCTGGAAGACCTCGAACAACTCGAGAACGAGCTCTCGCTGGCACAGCGGTGGGTACAGGGCCGGCTCCACGACGTGCTCGATAGCATCTCCGAGTCGGTCGGCGCCGGTCCGGAGAGTCGAATCTACGCCGACCTGCTCGCGAGCGTCCGCTCGGAGCCGAAATCGGTCGGCGAACTCAGCGAGGACATCGACGCCCCCCACGAGGTCGTCGCCGAGTTGCTCGAGGTGATGGCCGACAACGGGGTCGTTCGCCGAACCAAACGCGGCTGGGAGTTGACGACGAACGGGTAGCTCAGTCGACGTCCCTCGAGAGCCCGTCGCGCAGATCGCGACCGAAGTAGTAGCCCACGACGGACGCGAGGAGGCCGACGGTCGCCCCGACGGCGACGACCGCTTGTCCGGAGCCGGCGACGGCCAGGACCGTGTAGTTGAGGACGGCTGCGACGCCGCCGACCGACACGCCGGCCGTCGCTATCTCGAGGTAGCGGCGCTTCGACGCGAGCAGGCCGACGACGAAGGCGGTGGCGAACATGCCGACCAGTCGGCCGCCGAACGGCAGCGCGGTCGCGCCGGCCAGCAGGCCGGCCCCGAGCACGAGGACGAGTGCGAAGTAGGCCTTCGGCGAGAAGTACCGGCCGAGCGAGAGGCGGGACGTGAGCGGCGAGAGCCACGACGACGGCGACAACCGCGACGAACCGGTCCCGGCGTCGGCATCGCCCGCGGACGCCCCGTCGGATTCGAGTGCAGCGTCCCGTTCGGGATCGAACTCTGGGTCCGAGCCCTGGCCCGGGGACGCGTCCGAGCGGGCCGCGTCGCCGGACGTACCCGACTCCGAGAGCAGGCGATCCGTCTCCTCCAGGAGGTCGTCAGTTGCGGGGGGATCTCCGTTCCGGCTCTCGGTGATCTCGTCCGAGCGGTCGCTCATATGTCAACTGAGGCCACCCTCCGTCATGGGCCTTTCCCTGGGCCACAGCGTATAGGTAGCCGGCCGTCCGATCGAACCCATGACCTGGGTCGGGACGGCGACGTTCGGGCTGCTCTCGGTCGGTGCCGGGGCGTTCGTCTACGTTCTCGTCGCGAACCTCGAGCCCCAGCCCGAGTACCCGGCGCTGATGACGGATCTGTTGCGGTTGCTCGGACTCGTAATCGCGATCTGTGGCGTCGTCGTCGGCGCGGCGTTTCTCGCTGTGGCGGCGGTCGCCTCGCTCTGGTGAGCGCCCGTTGCAGACGACCGTTTTTTCACCGGTTCAGTGGTAGCCGGACGGCATGGACGCCGAACTGTTCGCGATCGGGCTGGCGACGTTGACGGCCGGGATCGCAGTTCTCGTCGCCGCTCGGCGACTCGCGCCACGGCTCGACGTGCCGGCCGACGTACGCCGGTCGATTCGGATGCTGATCGCGTTGATCGCGGCCATCCTCGTCGCGACTGGCCTTGGGCTCGTCCTGGTCGGCGTCGTGTCGTCCGCGGCGGCGTCGGTGCCGTGAGTGCGTCTCGCGAAGGGACCCGAGGCGGATCGGACCGGAAAAACCGAACCCGGCGCGCGACGGTCGTTACCGAACCGAATCGAGCAGCAGCTTCTGCTCGACCCGCTTGACTTCGTGCTGGACGTCGCGGACGGCGTCGATGTTCGCCGAGATAGAGCTGACACCCTCGTTGACGAGGAACCGAACCATCTCGGGTTTGGACCCGGCCTGTCCGCAGATACTGGTCTCGACGCCGTGTTCGCGACAGGTCTCGATGACGTCGCCGATCAGCCGTAACACGGCGGGGTGGAGCTCGTCGAAGCGGTCGGCGACGTGCTCGTTGTTGCGGTCGACCGCGAGCGTGTACTGGGTCAGGTCGTTGGTGCCGAAAGAGGCGAACTCGATGCCCGCCTCGGCCATCTCCTCGACCGAGAGCGCGGACGCGGGCGTCTCGATCATCGCACCCCAGTGGCGCTTTTCGGGGTCGATGCCCGCCTCTTTCATGCACGCTTTGGCCTGATAGATGTCCTCGGCGTCGTTGACCAGCGGGAACATGATCTCGACGTTGTCGTACCCCATCTCGTAGAGCCGGCGAAACGCCTCGAGTTCGTGGGCGAAGACGTCGGGGCGATCGAGCGAGCGGCGGATCCCCCGGTAGCCGAGCATCGGGTTGTGTTCGTCGGGTTCGTTCTCGCCGCCCTCGAGCTGGCGGAACTCGTCGGTCGGCGCGTCGAGCGTGCGCACGCGAACGGGACGCGGGTAGAACTCGTCGGCGACGCCGCGGATGCCCTGGACGAGCTCCGTGATGTACGCGTCCTCGCCGTTCTCTTCGATGAACGTCTCGGGCGTCTGGTTCAGCGAGAGGATCATGTGCTCCGTCCGCAGGAGACCGACGCCGTCGGCACCCGTCGCGGCCGCGCGTTCGGCGGCTTCCGGAATGGAGACGTTGACCTTGACCTCCGTCGCGGTCATCGGCTTGACCGGCGACTGCGGGCGGACCTCCTCGACGGGTTCGGTCTCCTCGTCGGGATCGACCGCCGACCCCTCGAGCACCGAGCCCTTGTCACCGTCGAGCGTGACGACCTGTCCGTCCTCGAGGACGGTCGTCGCGTTGGTCGTCCCGACGATGGCGGGAACGCCGAGTTCGCGGGAGACGATCGCGGCGTGACTGGTCATGCCGCCTTCGTCGGTGACGATGCCCGAGGCCCGCTTCATCGCGGGCACCATGTCGGGCATCGTCATCTCGGTGACGATGATGTCGCCCTCGCCGACCTTGGCCAGATCGTCGAGCTTTTTCACGATCCGTGCGGGCCCGCTGACCGTCCCCGGACTCGAGCCGAGCCCGTCGACGAGGACGTCGCCGGTGCCGCTCGAGCCCGACCCGGCTCCGCCCGTGCTGGCGCTCTCGGCCGGCTGGACGCTGCCGCTGCCGTCGGTCAGCCCCTTCGAGGGGTCGACGCCGCCGGTGGCGTCCGCGGCGTCACTGCCGGCCTCGTCGATCGTCGTGATCGGGCGCGACTGGAGCATGTAGACGTCGCTGCCGACGATCGCCCACTCGACGTCCTGCGGTTGGCCGTAGTGGTCTTCGACGCGCTCGCCGAGGTCCATCAGCGCGTCGATCTCGTCGTCGGAAACGACCCGCGCGTCGCGCTTGTCCTCGGGCACCTCGCGCTCGACGGTCTGTCCGGTCGCCTCGTCTTTCTCGTGCATCACCTTCTTCTCGGCGACGGTGACGTCGACCGACCGGTCCTCGCGGTCGATGACGTAGTTGTCCGGCGAGACGGCACCGGAGACGACGGCTTCGCCCAGCCCCCACGCGGCCTCGATGATCATCGTCGCGTCGCCCGTCGAGGGATGGCTCGTGAACATCACGCCCGACTTCTCGGCGTCGACCATCTGCTGGACGACGACCGCGATGTTCACCGCCGAGTGGTCGAACCCCTGCTCCTGTCGATAGTAGATCGCCCGTTGCGTGAAGAGCGACGCCCAACACTCCCGGACGCGGTCCAGCAGGTCCGCCTCGGTGACGTTGAGGAACGTCTCCTGTTGCCCGGCGAAGGAGGCGTCCGGCAGGTCCTCGGCCGTCGCCGACGACCGGACCGCGACGAACGCTTCGCCGGTGCCGACCTCGCGGTAGCTCTCGAGGATCTCCTCGCGGAGCTCGTCGGGGAACGGTGTCTCGATGATGAGTTCCTGTGCGCGGTCCGCGGCGTCGGCCAGCGCACTCGAGTCGTCGACGTCGACGTCGACGGCCTCGAACAGTTCCTCGTCTATTTCGGCATCTTCGATGAACGATCGATAAGTCCCAGCAGTCACGACGAATCCCGGTGGAACGGGCAGCCCTGCGCCCGTGAGCTCGCCCAAGGAGGCACCTTTACCGCCGACCTTCTCGAGGTCGCCGGCACTGATCTCGTCCAGCCAGAGTACAGCCATCTCTAGTGAGGTGGTCACTGGAACGAATAAAGAAGGTTGCGAACAGTCGCGCCGAATCGCAACTCGGAACTGAATGAGTTTCTGGCGCTTTCGGCCGGCAGACGGTCGTTTTCGAGGGGATCACGGAACCGGTCGAATTGCGAAATCGCACCGCGAACGGCCGTCACACGTCAGTCGCGGCGGCGACCGCCGCTCGTCTCGTCGAGTAAATATATAAGCTATCGGCACAGTAAATTTACGGTTATTGTCACCGGTGCCGACCGTCGACACTCGGTCGGGTCGCCGTTCGTCGATCGATGGATCGCGGTCGCCCCGCCGGGGTCGACTGGCGCTGATCGCGATCGATTTCCTCGCCGGCGACGTGCAGGGCGGACTCGGCGTACTCGACGACCGCGACGAGCCGCTCGCACGAGTCCGCTCAGGCCTCGAGGATCTCGTCCTCGTCGGCCTCGGGGACGACGATCGAGCCGTCGAGGGCGGTCACGCCCCGGCCGCCGACTCGCACCGCGTCGTCGAGGCGGACGCGAACGATCCCCGGACGGTCGACGTAGTGACCCTGCTCGAGGCGGAGCTCCTCGGGCAAGTCGTCGTCGAACGCGCCGAACCGGTCGAGGTACGCGCAGACGGCCCCGCTCGCGGTCCCGGTCACCGGGTCCTCCGGGACGCCGGCTCCCGGCGCGAACATGCGCCCGTGCAGCGTCGAGTCGCGCTCGAGTGCGTCGAACGTGAAGAGATAGACGCCCGCGGCGTCGACGTCGTCGGCGAGCGCGTCGATCGCGGCCATGTCGGGTTCGGCGTTCCCGACGTCCGAGAGATAGGTGATCGGGACGATCAGAAACGGCAGCCCCGTCGAGGCCACCGCGAGCGGAATGTCGGCGCTCGCGCCCTCGAGCGCAGCCTGATCGACGCCGAGCGCGTCGGCGACGCGGTCGTACCCCGCGTCGACTTCGCGGATCGTCGGCTCGTCCTGTGTCATCCACACCGTCCCGTCCGATCGCACGTCGATCTCGAGCGTTCCGACGTTCGTCTCGAGGGTCGTCGTCCCGGGCTCGAGCCCCTCGTCGGCGAGGTGTGCAAACGTTCCGACCGTCGCGTGTCCGCAGAGGTCGACCTCCTGGGTGGGCGTGAAGTACCTGACCCGCCGGTCGGCAGTCTCGCTCGAGCGAAGGAAGGCCGTCTCGCTGACGGCCATCTCGGCGGCGATCGCTCGCATCTGTCCGTCCGAGAGGCCGTCCGCGTCCGGGACGACTCCCGCGGGGTTGCCGGTGAGCGGTTCGTCGGTGAAGGCGTCGACCTGCAGGACCCGAATCGTCTCCATACGACGTGGATCGGACGACTGGCGTATGAATCCTCGGTCGGCGGAGCGTCGGCACGCTACAGCCCGTCGATCCAGTTCGCCAGCTCGGTGACGACCCGTTCGGTCACGTTGTTTCGGACGGCGTACTCGAACTCGACCGACTCGCCGTCGACCGGCATGAACAGGTGGTTGAGTCCGTCGTACGTCTCGAACGTCGCGTTCGACGCCCCCTCGAGTTCGGACCGCCATCGTTCGAGGTCGTCGGTGACGTCGACCTGGAAGTCCCGCGTCCCCTGGAGGAAGCGGAGCGGAACGTCCGTCTCCGCCGCGGTGCCAACGTGGTCGTACGCTGCGAGGCTCTCCCAGAACGCCCCGGGCTTGTTGAGCAGGACGTCGTCCGCGCTGTACTCCTCCGCGCGGACCGACTCGATCTGGTCGCTCCACCGGTCGTACACGTTCGCCAGGTCGCTCCACTCGTGGTCGCCGACCGACACCTTGTGCTCGAGTTGTTCGAGGGTCAGCTCGTGATACGGGCGCGCCGGCGCGGCCAGCCCGACGACGCCGGCGACCCCTCCGTCTCGAGCGGCGATTCTGGGAGCGGCTCGCCCGCCGAGACCGTGGCCGACGACGACGATCCGGTCCGCGTCGACGCCGTCGGTCCCCCGGAGTCGCTCGATCGCGCTCAGCGCGTCGTCGACGGTGACGCGATCGAGGGTGTAGTCGGCCGGCTCGACATCGCACGCGGGAACGCGCTTGTCGTACCGGAGGGTCGCGATTCCCTGCGTGGTGAGCCCCTCGGCGAGATCCGTAAAGAACTGCGTTCCGCCGCGAGCGGTGTTCGCGGTCACCGGGCCGGAGTCGTGGACCAGGACGACGCCGGGAGCGTCGCCGCCACCGTCCGCTGGCGTCGTGACGACCCCGGGGAGCGAACAGCCGTCGCCGTCGACCGCGAGCGTGACGTCCTCGGTGGCGATCGCGCTCGAGTCGACGTACGACGGTCGTTCGTAGCTGTCCGCGATGCCGCAGTCGAGGAGGCGCGACTCGTCGTCGACGACGATGCGGCAGGCGTGTTCGCCGCGGGCGAACGAGAGCGTCAGGTCGATCGCCTTGCGACTGTCGCCCTCGGTCACGCTCGTGTCGACGGTCTCCTCGAACGAGCCGCCGACCGACTGATATCCCATCCAGAGGCGCTCGAGTCGGCCGGGGTCGCCGTACCGGTCCCGGTTATCCGAGGCGAATCGCTCGCTGGCCCGTTCGAACCGCTCGTTCGCGAGATCGTCGACGAACGCCGTCGCCGCGTCGTCGGCGGTCTGCGAGTCGGATTCGTCGTCCGTCGTATCGGCGAGCAGATCGGCACAGCCGGCCGCTGCCGACGCTGTCGCCGTCGATACCGCTGCCAGTACGGTCCGCCGTCGGGGAGTCATCGATACCGGACCGACCACGGTCTATCAGATAAAGACGAGGTCGATTCTCCGTGACTGTATCGACCGCTGATATGCGAAGGCCGTCGCGCGTCGAGTCAATCGTCGTCGGCTTCCTCGAGCGACTCGGCGTGGTCCGCCACGGGCGGGAGGTCGCCGGACGCGTGGGTCCCGACCGGCGGGCGGTTGACCTCCGCGGCGGGCGAGGACTCGAGATCGGTCCGCTCCTCGCCCTCGATCCGCTCCATCTCGCCACCGTCCCTGGCGTCCTGGTCGATCCGCATCGAACAGAACTCCGCGCCGCACATCGAGCAGAAGCGGGCCTCCTTGTAGTTGTCACCGGGAAGCGTCTGGTCGTGGTACGAGCGGGCGCGGTCCGGGTCGAGCGCGAGTCGGAACTGTTCGCGCCAGTCGAACTCGTAGCGGGCTTCCGAGAGCGCGTCGTCCCAGTCGCGTGCCCCGGGTCGTTCGGTCGCCACGTCGCCGGCGTGAGCCGCGATCCGGTAGGCGGCGAGGCCGTCGCGGACGTCGTCCTCCTCGGGGAGGCCCAGGTGTTCCTTCGGCGTGACGTAACACAACATCGCGGCACCGGCTTCGGCGGCCATCGCGGCACCGATGGCGCTCGTGATGTGGTCGTAGCCCGGCGCGATATCGGTCACGAGCGGGCCGAGCACGTAGAAGGGCGCGCCATCGCAGACCGCCTGCTGGCGCTCGACGTTCTCCGCGACCTTGTGCATGGGGACGTGGCCCGGCCCCTCGACCATCACCTGCACGCCGCGGTCCCAGCCGACCCGCGTGAGTTCGCCCAACGTGTCGAGCTCGGCGTACTGGGCCTCGTCGCAGGCGTCGGCCAGACAGCCGGGTCGCAGGCTGTCCCCGAGGCTGAACGTGACGTCGTGCTCGGCGAAGATCTCGCAGATCTCCGGGAACACCTGATAGAGCGGATTCTGCTCGCCGTTCTCCTCCATCCACTTGGCCATGATCGAGCCACCCCGCGAGACGATCCCGGTCTTCCGGCCGTCGGTCAACGGCAGGTGTTCGGCGAGAATCCCCGCGTGGATCGTCATGTAGTCGACGCCCTGTTTCGCCTGCTTCTCGATGATCTCGAGCAACAGGTCCGTCGTGACGTCCTCGGGGCTGCCCGCCTGCGTGACCGCCTCGTACAGCGGGACCGTGCCGAGTGGTACCGGCGAGTGCTCGATGTGGGTTTCCCGGATCTCGTCTAAGTCGCTGCCGGTGCCGAGATCCATCACCGTGTCCGCGCCGTAGTGGACCGCGGTGTGGAGCTTCTCCAGTTCGGTCTCGAGGTCGCTGGTCGTCTCGCTGTTGCCGATGTTGGCGTTGACCTTCGTCGCGAACTCCCGGCCGATCACCATCGGGTCGAGCGCGTCGTGGTGTCGGTTCGTCGGGATCACGGCCTGCCCCGTGGCGACCTGCTCGCGCACGAACGCCGGATCGCGGTTCTCTCGCTCGGCCACGCGTTCCATCTCGGGCGTCACCGTCCCTTCGCGGGCGGCCTGAATCTGTGTCTGTGCCATGGATAACTAGGTTGTATCACTAGGTTATAAATCCACGGCGGTTCCGTTCCAGCCCGCGGCGATCGCTCGAGGGTGCGGCTCGTTTCAGCCAACTTAAGGGGGCTGCGCTCGAGACACCGGGTAGGTGGCCATCAGATGTCCGACTTACCGGACGATTTCGACTGTACGATTACCAACTGGGAGTACATTTACGGCCTGTGTGGGGACGTGGCAGACGACATCCGCGACGACGAGTTCGAACCGGACGTCGTCGTCGCTCTGGCGCGCGGCGGCTGGTTCGCCGGCCGGTGTCTCTGTGACTTCCTCGGGCTGGACGACCTGACGAGCCTGAAGATGGAACACTACGTCGGCACCGCCCAGAAGTCCGGTGAGCCGACCGTCCGCTATCCGATGCCCGAAGGCAGCGTCGCGGACAAGGACGTGCTCATCATCGACGACATCGCCGACACCGGCGGCTCGATCGAGCGCGCCTACGAGTACGTCGACGACCGCGATGCCGGCGAGGTCCGCACCGCGACGCTCCAGTTGCTCGGCACCAGCGAGTTCCAGCCCGACTACGTCGGGGAACGACTCGAGGCGTGGTCCTGGATCGTCTACCCGTGGAACTTCATCGAGGACATGATCGATCTGATCTCCAGTGCGATGGAGAAAGCCGACCAGGAGACGTTCACGAACGAGGCGATCCGCCACTACCTCACCGACTACCACGGCATCGAACGGATCGAGATGGAGATCGCCCAGCCCGACCGGCTGTCGGAGGTCCTGCGCGAGATGGAACGACGCGAACTCCTCGAGTCGGTCGGCGACGACGAGTGGGCGCTCGTCGAGTAACTGCAGCCGATCGGTCGACGGGCGACGGACGCCGCTCGATGCGATCGTGCCGGGTCACACGCCGCTCGGTCGCCGCCGCGGGTGTCAATAATATAATTATTTAAGCGGTGACTGTGACAGTACTCGTCGTATGAACGGTGTCCTTTCGAGCCTCGGTATCGGTGCCGCAACGGTCGATACGGTCCTGCCGACGACGCTCACGGCGGGCGAATCCGTCGATGCGCGCGTCGACGTTACCGGCGGCAACGACGCGCAGGAGGTCGACAGTATCTACTTCGCGCTCGCGACGAGCTACGAGACCGACGAGAGTCGACGAACGGCGAAGATCGACACGTTCCGCATCGCTGACTCGTTTACGATCGAGCCTGGCGAGGAGCGATCCCACACCGTATCGATCGACGTTCCGTACCACACGCCCGTCACGATGGGGCGCACGAGCGTCTGGCTCGATACTGGCCTCGACATCGACTGGGCGATCGATCCCGACGACCGCGACGAACTCGAGATCGAACCCGATCCGCTGCGCCGGGCGCTGTTCGACGCCGTCGATTCGCTCGGGTTCAGGCTCCGAACGGCGGAGTGCGAAGCGACGGAGTCGCTGTTCTCGAATCACCGCTTCGTTCAGGAGTTCGAGTTCGTCCCCCGATCCGGCCCCTTCGCCGGCGAACTCGACGAACTCGAGATCGTCACGCTGCCCGAGGACGATGGCTTCGACCTGGTGCTCGAGGTGGACCGTCGCGGTGGCCTGCTGGCGGAACAGTTCGACGCCGACGAACGATACGATCGGCTCTCGCTCAGGGACGGCGACGAGGCCGATCTCGAGCGGACGCTCCGCGCGGCGATCGAACGAAACTGCTGATTCGGCCGCCCACGGCCCCGTTTTCGAGAATTTGTGCGGCGTCCCGACCAACCGTCACTCCGCGGTCGACTCCGTGTCGGCCGCCCCGGCCGTCCCGACCGGTCCGTCCGTCGGCCGCTCGCCGTCGTCGGTTTCGACGATCGAGCGCTTCCACGTACCCCGCGTGAACCACGCGACGGCGGCGATCGCGCCGACGACGTCACCGACCACGACGCCCGTCCAGATACCGGTCGGCCCCCACTCGGCGACGAAGAGCAGGTAGTACGTGACCGGGACCCGCACGATCCAGAGCCCGAGCACCGCGAACGCGAGCGCCGTCTTCGTGTTTCCAGCCCCACGGAACGCCCCCTGAACGACCTGGAGCACGCCCATGAAGGCGAAGCCGACCGCGGCGTACCGGAGGTACGTCACGCCGTAGTCGATCGTCGCCGCTTTGCCCGCCGCGTCGGCGGTGACGAACACCGAGACGATCGGCTCCGGGAAGAGGACGGCGAGGAGGCCGGCCACGAGCATGACGCCCGCGATGACCCCCGCGGCGATCCGGACCGCCCTCGCCGCCCGATCGGGCTCGCCCGCACCCAGATTCTGACCGACGATCGTATCCGTGGCCTGCCCCAGCCCCATCGCCGGCAGGAAGGCGAGCGAAATCAACCGGTTCCCCAGCCCGTAGGCCGCGACGACCGCCGGCGGGAAGGTCACGACCATCGCCGTCATCGCGACCAGGGCCAGCGCCGTCATCGACTGCTCGAGCGCCGTCGGGACTCCCAATCGCGTGATCTTCGCGACGTACTCCCGTCGCGGCCGGAGGTGGGCGGCCCGGATGTCGGGCCCCACGTCGGTGTAGTACAGCAGGTAGAAGCCGATCGCCGTCGCGATTCCTCGCGAGACGAGCGTCGCGACGGCGGCTCCCTGCACCTCGAGTCGCGGCAGCGGGCCGACGCCGAAGATGAGCAACGGGTCGATCGCGAGGTTGATGACGACGCTGACGAGCATTACTCGCATCGGCGCACGCGTGCTACCGTAGCCGCGCATGAGCGCGACGAAGACGAAGAAGCCGAAGAGGAAGGGGAGTCCGAGGAAGAACACCCGCAGGTACTCGGCGGCCAGCGGAAGGATCGCGGCTTCCGTCTCGGCGTCGGCGGGGAGCGCGGCGAGCATCGGCTCGGTCGCGACGAAGCCAAGCGCGCTCAGTCCGATCGCGACCAGCGAGACGAACGACAGCGTCTGCCCGGCGATCAGGCCCGCGTCGCCGCTCTCCGCGCCGGTGTGTTGGGCGATCAGGATCGCGCCGGCCGCCGTGAAGCCGCCGCCGATCGCGATCAGGAGGAACAGGAGCGGAAACGCGAGGCTCACCGCACCCACCGCGTCGGGCGAGAGTGCGCCGAGCCAGAAGGTGTCGCCGACGTTGTACGCCACCTGCAACAGCTGGATGACCACGAGCGGCCACGCCAGCCGAACCATCGGCCGCACGAGCGGCCCTTCAGTGAGGCCGCCCTGCTGCTCCTCGTCGACTGCCATGGCCGAACAGTGACGACGGCTCTACTTGGGTTCTCGTGAGGCGTGGTATCGACAACCACCGTCGGTGATAGCTCACGGGGGCGGTTCCGCGCCGGAGCCGAAGACGGGAACCAGTCCGTTTACGGTACTGGTACGCCGAGGGATTCGCATGACGATCGGCGTTATCGGCGGGAGCGGTATTTACGAAGCACTGCCACTCGAGAACACCCGCAAAGAGGAGCTTTCGACGCCCTACGGCGAGCCGAGCGAGGCGGTCACGCTCGGCGAACTCGCCGGGCGAGAGGTCGCGTTCCTCCCGCGCCACGGTTCGGACCACCAGCATCCGCCGACCGACGCGGCCTACCGGGCGAACATCTACGCGCTCAAGTCGGTCGGCGTCGACCGGGTCATCGCCACGAACGCGGTCGGCAGCCTGCGCGAGGAACTGCCGCCGCGGACGCTGGTCGTCCCCGACCAGATTTTCGACCGGACCAAGCACCGCACGCCGACGTTCTTCGGCGACGGCATGGTCGTCCACATGGGCTTTGCCGATCCCTACTGTCCCGAAATGGTCTCCCACCTCGCCGAGTCGGCCCGCGAGGCGACCGACGACGGGACGAAAACGCAGGAAGACGGCACCTACGTCTGTATCGAAGGGCCGCAGTACTCCACCCGTGCGGAGAGCGAATTCTACCGCGAGCAGGGCTGGGACATCGTCGGAATGACCGCCATTCCGGAAGCGAAACTCGCCCGCGAGGCCGAACTGAGCTACGCCACCGTCGCCGGCGTCACCGACTACGACGTCTGGAAGGAAGACAACGAGGTCACGCTGGACGAGGTCCTCGAGAACGCCGCGGCCAATCAGGACGCGATCAACGCGGTCGTCGAACACGCCATCCGAACGATGCCCGACGACTTCGAGAGCGATGCCTGGAGCGCACTCGAGGGGACGATCAACACGCCACAGGAGGCGATCCCCGAGGCGACCCTCGAGCGCGTCGACCTCCTGGCCGGCGAGTATCTGGAGTGACGCGTCCGTCGAGTCGCACCGTCACGACCGTTCCGACTCGAGACCGGACGACGTAGCGGGGTCCGGCGATTCCAGGTCGGTCGGGTCGCCGGCCGCCCACGGCTCGCGCTCGCCGTCGACGCCGTCGTCGAACGGATCGCGCGGATCGACCGCACACGCCTCGCAGTAGACGTTCTCTCCCGATTCCGGAACCGAAATCGTGGCTCCGAACAGCACGCGCCGTTCCTCGTAGCGGCGGTACTCGCCGCCCTCGGCCGGCCGCCCGCACTCGCCGCAGTCGACGGTCGCCGAGTCGACGCGGCCGGTTCGAACCTCGCGTTTCGTACCGACGGTGTGAACGGGGTCGCTCGAGGCTTCGGCCGCCTGCCAGCAGACGACGAGCCCGACGAGAAAGAGCGCGATGCCGACGACGGGAGCACCGAGCATCGCCGGCAGGAACAGCAGCGATACGAGAATCCAGCCCCAGAGGAACACGAACCCGGCGTAATCGGCTACACGACGGAGTCCGCGCCCGACGCTCTGTCGCCGACCCGGTCGTGTCATTCGTGTAATCGATTTTCGAACGAACAGATAATCCTTTCGACGCGAGCACACGACGGGCTCGCGTCCCGTCGGCCGTCGTCCGAACCGACGTCAGTCGGCGGTCGCCTCTTCGGGCTCCGCGTCCACCGTCACCCGCTGGACCCAGAGGTCGCCGAACAGTTCGTCCTGCTCGAGCGTGACCCGTCCCCGGTGAGCCAGGAACAGCAGCGCGAGATAGGTCATCACGCGCGTGCCGCCGACTTCGTCGATCTCGGCGTACAGCACCTCGTCGCGGCCTTCGTCGTAGTGACGCTCGAGTTCGCCCTCGACGTCGTCGATGACCGCCTCGATGTCCTCCTCGTGAGTCGTGTGGGTGACGTCGTCGCTGGTCGGTTCGTCGTCGACCCGGAAGTCGTCGCCGGAGTGGTAGTTCAGCTCCTGGACGCCGCGGTCGTACCCCGTCGGCGAGCCGCTGGTGTCGTAACTGCGCGATTCCTTCCACCAGGTGTCGCGCTCGGCGGTGCGCAGTTCGCGGACCAGTTCGTCCAGCGTCTCCGGCTTCCCGCGGGCGTGCTTGCGTTCGAGGCGTCGCTCCATCTCTTCCTCGAGGTTCTCGACGGGGTCGAACCCCGGCGGGTAGTCCCGGTCGTCGCTCTCCGCGTCCATCGTCCCGTCGTCGGCGAAGGGCGCTTCCCACGGCGGAAGCTCCTCCTCGTCGGGCTCGTCGGTCGCGAACAGCTCGTCGCTTTTCATCCGCAGGAGGACGCTCGCGTAGAACAGCGCCCGTCCGGACGTCCGCAGGTCGACGTCCTCGATCGCGGCGAGGAACTTGTCGGTGACCCGAACGACGTCGATGTCCCACGGATCGATCTCGCCGTCTTTCGCGAGCTGGACGAGCAGTTCGACCGGTTCGACCGCTTCCTCGTCGTCGTCGCCGTCGCCGTCGTCTCCCGACGGGGCCATCTCCACGTCCGTGAACTCGAGGACCGAGTCGCCACTCTGGGGGTCGCGGTCGCCGTCGCCGTCGCTTTCGCCGTTCGGTTGAGAGTCCGGACTCGCGTCCCCGGGTCGCTCGCGGTCCTCGTGGCCGGCGATGTGCAGCGGAATCCCGTCGTCGTCCGGCTCGCTCCGGTCGCCGCTCGCGTCGCTCGAGGAGCCATCGCTAGTCATCGGCCGGCACCTCGCCGCTACTCAGATCGATTCCGGTCACCGCGCTCACGTTGTCCTGTTGCATCGTCACGCCGATGGCCCGCTCGGAGCGGTCGAGCATGGCCGAGCGGTGGGAGACGACGACGAACTGCGCTTTGTCGGAGAGTTCGTCGACCATCTCGCCGATCCGCTCGGCGTTGACCGCGTCGAGGAAGGCGTCGACCTCGTCGAGCGCGTAGAACGGGGCCGGATTGTGCCGCTGGATCGCGAAGATAAAGGCCAGCGCCGTCAGCGACTTCTCGCCGCCGGACATGGCATCGAGCCGCTGGATCGGCTTGTCGCCCGGCTGGGCCTTCATCGTCAGCCCGCCGTCGAACGGGTCCGCCTCGTTCTCGAGGTGGAGCGTCCCCGTTCCCTCCGAGAGCTTCTCGAAGATCTCCGTAAAGTGGGCGGCGATCGCGTCGTAGGCGTCCATGAACGTCTGCTTCTTCTGGGTCTCGTACTGCTCGATCCGGTCGCGGATCCCGTCGGCCTCCTCGACGAGCGTCTCCTTGCCCTCCTCGAGGTCGTCGAGGTCGCTGCGGACCTCGTCGTACTCGTCGATCGCGAGCATGTTCACGGGCTCCATCGCCTCCATGTCCGCCTGCAGGAGGTCGATCATCTCGAGGACGGTCTCGTGGTCGGGCACGTCGTCGGGGTCGTAGTCGCCGACCTCCGATTCGAGGGATTCGATCTCCCACTCGAGGCTGTTCGCGCGCTCGCGTGCGTCCTCGAGTTTGCTTTCGACCGCGTTGACCCGGTCTTGCTGCTGGTCGCGTTTCGTCCGGGCCTCGGAGAGCTCCTCCTTGAGATCGCTGCGGTCGTCTTTCAACTCGGTGAGCTCTTCTTCGAGCGCTTCGACGGCCGCGCGTTTCTCCTCGAGTTCCTCGCGCTTCGCCTCGATCTGCGCCTCGTACTCGTCGATCCGGTCCTCGTGTTCGGCCGTGCGGTTCTGGGCGGTCTCGATGTCGTCGTGGAGGTCCTCGATGGCGTCCTCGGCGTACTCCTTCTCGAGGCTCAACTCGTTGAGCGTGCCGTCGAGTTCCTGAATGCGGTCCTCCCGTTCGTCGATCTCGGCCTCGAGCGCCTCGATCTGGTCGGTCAGTTCGGGGATCTTCGAGTCCGCGAGTTCGCGTTCGAGCGCCGCGATCTCGGCTTCGAGCTCCTCGACCGTCGCCGTCTTGGCCTCGATCTCCGCGGAGAGCTCGTTCATCCGCCCGTCGACGGTCTCCCGTTCCGCCCGGAGCTCCTCGAGGTCGTCCTCCAGGTCCGCGATCTCGGTCTCGATGCGCTCGCGCTGGTCGTCGAGCCCCTCGAGTTCGGCCTCGATCGATCGCACCTCGTCGGCCGCGTCGCTCTTGCGGTCACGGGCGTCGTCGAGACGTTCCTCGACGCCCCGAAGGTCCTCCCGCAGCGATTCCCGCTCCTCCTGGAGCTCCGTGATCTGTTTCGCGACGCGCTCGAGTTGGCCCTCGCCCCCGCCGGTAAAGGAGTAGCGCGAGCCGCCGCCGGAGCCGCCGGTCATCGCGCCGCTTTTCTCGACCAGGTCGCCGTCGAGCGTGACCATCCGATAGTCGCCCATGTACGAGCGGGCGGTCTCGATGTCCTCGACGACCAGCGTGTCCCCGAGGACGTAGGAGAAGACGCCAGCGTACTCGCCGTCGAAGTCGACGAGGTTGTACGCGAAGCCGACGACCCCCGGATCGCTGGGTGCCGACGGCAGCCGGCGCTGGCTCATGTCCGTCAGCGGCAGGAAGGTCGCCCGGCCCGCGTTTCGGGACTTGAGGTGCTCGATACACTGCTGGCCGATGACGTCGTCGTCGACGACGACGTTCGCCAGCCGCCCGCCGGCGGCGGTCTCGCAGGCGACCGCGTACTCGCCGGCGACGGTCCCCAGCTGGGCGACCGCGCCGTGGACGCCGTCGATCCCCGAGTTGAGGATCGTCGTGACCGCGCGACCGAACGAGGAGTCGCCGCTCTCGCCGGCGTTGGCCTCGAGTTCGGCGTACTCCTGCTGTTTCGCCTGGATCTCGTCGTCGAGGTCGTCGACGTCGGACTGCAGCCGCCGCTTCTCGCCTTTCAGGTCGTCGACGACCTCGGCGATGTTCTGCCGGTTCCGTTCGGCCTTCTCGAGTTCGCGCTCGAGGTCGCTCCGCTGGCTCTCGATCTCGGGGAGCTCCTCGCGCCGCTCCTCGATCGTCGCCGCCGTCTCGTCGATGTTGTTCGAGCGCCGTCGCGCTTCGTCGAGCAGGCGGTCCTGCTCGCGTTGCAGGTCGTTCTTTTCGGTCTTCGCTTCCTCGAGGTCGTCCTTGCGCTCGGCGAGTTCGGCCTTGAGCTCGTCGAACTCCGTGTCGACGGCCTCGATTTCGGCCTCGAGGTCGTCGCGTTCGGCCTCGCGTTCCTGAATTTCGCCCTTGATCGAGGCCTTCTCGAGCTTGTGTTCGCGCATCTCGTCGTCGAGGTCGTCGATCGTCTCCTGTTTCCGGTCGATCTGGACGAAGGCCTCGCGGCGCTTCGCCTCGGCGTCCTCGATCGCCTCCTCGCTGGTCTCGATCTTGTCCTCGAGCCGCGAGATGTCGCCTTTGATCTCCTCGATCTCGCTTTTGATCCGGAGCTGCTCGTCCTCGCCCTTGCGCTCGATCTCCGCGTTCAGGTCCTCGAGGTCCTCCTGTAAGCGGACGACTTTCCCCTCGCGTTCGTCGAGCTCCCGCTGGAGCTCCCGAAGCTCGTCGGCGAGGTCGTCGACTTCGGTCTCGACCGACTCGAGCGCGGCGCGTTTCTCCTCGAGCTCGCTGGCCTTCTTGTAGCCCTCGTACTCGTCTTTCTCGCGGCGGAGCCGGCGGTAGCGCATCGCCTCCCGGCGCTCGTCCGCGAGCTGGTCGAGCCGGTCGCGTTTCTCCTCGATGCGGAGTTCCGCCTCGTCGATCCGTTCCTGCACCGTCTCGAGTTCCCCGAAGGCGTCTTCCTTCTTGGCGTCGAACTCCGCGACGCCCGCGATCTCGTCGATGATCTCCCGACGGGCGTGGGGCGTCATGTTGATGATCTCGGTGACGTCGCCCTGCATGACGACGTTGTAACCCTCCGGCGTGATCCCGGCCTGTGCGAGCAGATCCTGAATGTCCGAGAGGTTGACCGAGCGGTCGTTCAGATAGTAGTAGGAGTAGTAGTTGTCCTCGGTTTCCTTGACGCGGCGACGGATGCGAATCTCGTCCACGTCGCCGACGTCCTCGCTCCCCGCGGCGTTGACGACCTGCGATCGCTCGAGGGTGCCGTCGGAGTTGTCGAGGATCACCTCGACGGTGGCCTCGCGAGGCCCCCCGGAGCTACCGCCGTCCTCGTGACCGGGGTTGTAGATGAGGTCGGTCAGTTTCTCGGCGCGGATCCCGCGGGTGCGGGCCAGTCCGAGCGCGAAGAGGACGGCGTCGATGATGTTCGACTTCCCGGAGCCGTTCGGCCCCGTGACGACGGTGAAGTCCTCGTAGAACGGAATCTTCGTCTTCCTGCCGAAGCTCTTGAACTTGTCGAGGACGATCGACTTGATGTACATTCTCGTTGCGAAACCTCCGTACCGCTACGGTCGGCTGCTCGGGGCCCACCGTGTCTCAGTACTCCCCGAATCGCGGCGTCGTCCGCAGTTATGCGACGATAATGTCGTCGCTACCTGAGTCTTCCGCTTCGTCGCCGGTGGCCTCCTCGGTGTCGGCGTCGGCCGCCGCTTCGGCGACTTCGTCGGGTTCGGCTTCGGGCGTTTCGTTCCCGCCGGTCGCCGCCGTCCCGGTTTCCCCGTTCCGTCGCTCGGGGACGCGCGTCGGCGTGTCGGCGTCGAGTTCGGCCTCGAGGACGCGGATCCGCTCTTTCGCCTCGATGAGTTCGTCCGTCAGGCCCTCTACCGTCGACTCGAGTTCCGCAACCGTCGATTCGAGCTGCTCGACGCGGTTGTTCGACATATCAACTAGGGGTCCGTCCGGCCACATAAACGTACGTCAGACGACTATAAGCTACCTTACAATTCGTCGATCGCCCGCCGAGACGGCGGTCGCTTCCTCCCTCGCGGCCGATCCGTGCGCAGCCGTACTGCTGGCCGTGACTGTCCGCTGTCGGGTCTGCGATCGACCGTGGCGGTGAGCGATAGCAACCGTGCGACGGGGCGGTGATACCGATCGGTTCAGCGGGCGGACTCCCCGACCGCGGGAAGCGTCAGGGAGAACGTCGCCCCCTCGCCGGGCTCCGACTCGACCCAGATATCCCCGCCGTGACGTTCGAGAATCCGCTGACAGAGCGCCAGCCCGATCCCGGTGCCGGGGTGTTCCTCGCGACTGTGCAGCCGCTGGAAGACTTCGAACACGCGGCCCTGGTCGTCGGGATCGATCCCGATTCCCTCGTCGCGGACCGAGATCACCCACTGGTCGCCCCTGCGTTCGGCGTCGACGGCGATCCGTGGCGGTTCGTCGCCGCTGTACTCGATCGCGTTCGCGAGCAGGTTCTGAAACACCTGCCGAAGCTGGTCCGCGTCGCCCTCGACGCGGGGGAGGTCCTCGACCGCGAGCTCGGCGTTCGTCTCCTCGATCTGCAGCTGTAAATCCGCCAGCACGCCCTCGAGGACCGAGTCGAGATCGACCGGTTCGAGCGGCTCGCCCTGGGTCTCGACCCGCGAGTAGGTCAGTAGCCCCTCGATCATCCTGCGCATCCGGTCGGCACCCTCGACGGCGAACGAGAGGAACTCCTCGCCGTCCGCGTCGAGGGCATCGGCGTAGCGGCTCTCGATGAGCCGGAGGTAACTCGAGACCATCCGCAGGGGCTCCTGCAGGTCGTGGCTCGCCGCGTAGGCGAACTGCTCTAACCGCTTGTTGGACTCCTCGAGCCGATCGATGGTCTCCTCGAGCTTCCGTTGATACTCCTTTCGTTCGGTGATGTCGTGGGCCATCGTCACCCCGGCGAAGACGTCGCCCCGGTTGTCGGTGATCGGGACCGAATACAGCACCCACTCTCGACCGGCGTACTCGAGTTCGACCGACCGCTCCTCGCCCTCGAGGGCGTCATGGAGCGCCGGTTCGAGCGCGTCGCTCGTCTCCGTCGGCCAGGCGTCGGTGAAGCACTTCCCCTCGATGTCGGCCGGCTCCGGCGGGATCTTATCGAAGCCCTGCCCCGCCGCCAGCGTGTACTCGAGGTCGTGGTCGAACAGGGTGACGATGCCGTTCGGGAAGTGCTCCGCGAGGGTGCGGTACCGCTGTTCGGACTCCTCGAGTTCGCGTTCGCGCTTCTTTCGCTCGGTGACGTCGCGGTCCGAGACGATGAGCGAGACGACCTCGCCGTCGTCGTTCGTGACCGGTCTGAAGACGCCGTTGAGCGTGTACCGCTCGCCGTCCGGCCGAGTGAGGTCGGTTTCGAAGTTGACGTACTCGCCGGCCGCCGCGCGCTCGGTCCACCGTCTGACGTCGGGCTGCACGCCCTCGCTCCACCAGGGGGTCTTACAGAACTGGTCGCCGACCACGTCCTCGAGGTCGGCGTCGATGTACTCCATCGCCGTCTGATTGATGTCGAGGACCGTCCCGTCGGGCTCGAGCAGGCCGACGAGGATGTTCGGATCCTCGAAGATGGCTTCGAAGCGCCGCTCCGTCTGCTCGAGTTCGCGCTCGCGTTCCCTGCGCTCGGTGACGTCGCGGAAGTACACCGAGATGCCGGTCTCGGAGGGGTAGAGGTTCGCCTCGACGTGGAAGTCGAGCGTGTCGTAGTAGAGCTCGTAGCTGGTCGGCTCCTGCGTTTTCAGCGCCGTGTGGAAGGCGTCCCAGACGGTCTCGAGCTCGCGAAGATCCGGAAACACGTCCCAGACGACCTCCCCGAGCAGTTCCTCCTCGGGACGTTGCAGGAGTTCCGCGGCGCGCTCGTTGACGTGGGTGAGCCGGAACTCGTCGTCGACCGCGTAGAAGGCGTCGGAGATCCTGCCGAGGATGCGCTGGAGCTCGGTCTCGAGTTCCTGCTCGCGTGCTCGCCGATCCGTCATATCACGGGTCACTTTCAGGTAGCCCCGATGGGTACCGTCGTCGTCGCGGACGGCTGTGATCGTGACGTTCGCCCAGAACCGCGTGCCGTCCTCGCGGACGCGCCATCCCTCGTCCTCGGTCGACCCGTTCTCGAGGGCCCGCTCGAGGTTGCGCTCGGGGACGTTCGCCGCTCGGTCGTCGTCGGTGTAGAACCGCGAGAAGTGGTCGCCGACGATCTCCTCGCGGTCGTATCCCTTGATCTTCCGCGCGCCTCTGTTCCAGCTGGTGACCCGACCCGTCGTGTCCAGCCGGAAGATGGCGTACTCCTCGACGGCGTCGACCAGCGACTGGAACTCCTCTTCGCTCTCCTGCAGGGCGTCTTCGGACTGCTTCTGATCGGTGATGTCGTAGTAGAGCTCGACCCGGCCGCCGGCGAACGTCCCCGACTCGATCGGCTTGCTCTGGTATTTCACCCATCGGTCCTCGAGGTCGCTCGAGGGTGCCACGACGTGACACTCGAAGCGATCGACGTCGCGATCGTCGTCGTACGCGGACAGGACCGTCTCCGCGAACGACTCGGGATCGTCGAACCGGTTCTTGAGGGTGTCGTCGACGACCTCGCGGTGGCTCCGGCCGATGAGAGCCGACCGGTCGAGACCGAAATACTGCTCGATGGTCGCGTCGGCCCACTCGATTTCGAACGACTCGTCGAGGACCATGACACCGATATCGGCGTTGTCGATGATGCTCGTGATCGACTCGTACGACGCCGCCGATGCGAGCGTTTCCCGTCGGTACCGTTTCTCGGAGCGGTCGCGGGCGACGCCGATGGACCCCCGAAACTCGCCGTCTTCCATCAGGAGGTTGATCCGTGCCTCGAAGGGGATCGTCTCGCCGTCGGCCGTTCGGACGGCGAGTTCGAACGTCGCGACGTCGTCGTTCGCGTCGATCCGGTTCGCGAGTTCGCGCTCGATGCGGCCGGCGTCGGCGTCGTCGACCACGAACGAGACGTGCTCGCCGAGGAGGTCGTCGCGCGAATAGCCGGTCGCCTCGACGATGACGTCGTTGACGGCGACGAAGCGTCCGTCGGCGTCGAGCTGGTAGATCCCGTCGTCGATCGTGTTGACGAGCGTCCGATAGCGGTCGAGCGCGACGTCGTCGTCAGCGTCCCCCCAGAACGCCCCGTCGTTCGCGCCCGCTCGTGTACTCATGCTCCGATAGTAGTCGTTGGTCCGGAAAAAGCTCTCGCCGGCTGGCACCACCTGGACGCTCGCAGCGTCGGTACGGTCGTGAACGCCGCCTCCGGGATTCCCGAAGACGGGGCTCGCGACCGCCGCCACCGACCGGAAAGACAGTTCCGTATTTTAGACGGTGGTGGCACGCCGATCGCGCAGCGCCACCAGTTATGAGGGGTCCTCGTCGAGATATTCGCCTGTTTGGGCAAGTAGATTTATTACCTCTCGCACTGACTCGACGTACAGACCGGAAATACAATTCCGGTATATCCGATGGACAATCCGATATCGACCACCGACGCGCTGGCGGAAGAACTGCTCTCGAGGGAGTACGATCGCTATCGAGAACGGACGCCGAATTCGGCGGCCATGGCCGACGATCTCCGGGAACTGGTCCCGGCCGGCGTCTGTAGCACGTTCCGAGCGTACGACCCCTACCCAGTTCACGCGGACCGCGCGGCGGGGGCGTCTCTCTACGACGTCGACGGGAACGAGTACCTCGACTTCGCGCTCAACAACGGAACGCAGCTCGTCGGGCACACGCATCCGAAACTATCGGCGGGCGTGATCGAGCAGATCGACCGCGGGACGCTGTACACCCGCCCGAACGAACTGATCGAGTTCGCGGCCGAACCGCTGATCGACCGCTGGGACGCGATCGAGCGGGTTCGCTTTACCAACAGCGGGACCGAGTCGGTCATGCACGCGACGCGGCTGGCACGGGCCTACACCGGTCGGGAGAAGATCATCCGCATGGAGGGGGCCTATCACGGGGCGCACGACCCGGCCCTGGTGAGCAAGATGCCACCGCTCGAGCGAGCGGGCCCCGCGTCGGACCCGTGTCGCGTCGCGGAATCCCAGGGCATCCCCGACTCGGTCCCCGACGACGTGTTGCTGGCGCAGTACAACGACGCCGAGAGCGTCGAGCGACTGCTCCGCGAGCACGGCCGCGAGGTGGCCGCCATTCTCGTCGAACCGGCCTGTCTCAACCTCGGGCTCGTCGAACCCGTCGACGGGTACCTCGAGCGGTTGCGAACGCTCGCCGACGAGTACAACGTCGTCCTGATCTTCGACGAGGTGAAAACCGGGGTCAAGCTCGCGCCCGGCGGCGGGGCGGAGTACTACGGTGTGCAGCCCGATCTCGTCGCGCTGGCGAAGGCCATCGGCGGCGGGTACCCCGTCGGCGCGTTCGGCGGCCGCCGCGAGATCATGGACCGGATCGCGGCCGATCTCGACGAGGGCGTCGCGACCGGTGCGGCACACTACGGGACGTACAACGGGAATCCGCTGGCGCTGCGGGCCGTCGGTATCACGCTGCGCGACGTCCTCACCGACGAGGCGTACGACCGCGTGACCGACCTCGCCGATCGCCTCGCGGCCGGCTACCGGGACGTGATCGAGGACGAAGGGCTCGAGGCGCAGGTGACCGGCGTCGGCTCGCAGGGAATGGTTTACTTCACCGAGGAGCCGATCCGGACGTTCCGCGACTGGGCGGCCGTCGACGAACCGTTCCACGAGGCGTACTGGTTCGGCATGCTGAACAGGGGCGTCATCCCGCACCCCCACGACGCCTCCCAGCAGTGGACGATCAGCGTCCAGCACACCGCCGACGAGATCGACGCCCACGTCGACGCGTTCGCGGATCTCGCCACCCATTTAGCGGCGGCACAGCAGTAGTCCCGTAATGGCGACCGATCCCGACCGGCGAACGTACGATATCCTCCGCCTGCTGGCGGCCCACGAACCGATCGGAAGCGTCCACCTCACGGAGCACCTCCGCGAACACGGCTACTCGGTGACCGAGCGGACGGTCCGGAACACCCTCGCCGACCTCGACGAGGCGGGACTGACCGAGAAAGCGGGCGGAAAGGGACGCCGACTGACGGCGGCCGGCCGCAGCGAACTCGAGCGCGGCGGGCTCAGCGGTCGGATCGAACGCGTCAGCGAACGACTCGCCGATCTCACGAGTCGGGTCACCTACGACCCGGCGGCCGACGCGGGCGACGTCGTCGTCGGAACCGTGACCGTCTCGCGCGAGGATCGATCGACCCTCGACGAGCTGGTGACGCGGATGAACGACTCGCGGCTCGGCCCCGTTCCGACCGCGGTCGACCCGGTCGACGGACCCGACGGCGACCGACTCGAGGTCGCGGTCCCCTCGAGCGTGACGATCGACGGCGTCTTGCTCTCGCACGGGATCGAGAGCCACCCGGACACGATCGGCGTCGTCGAGTATCACCAGCGGCCGGACACCGTTCCGTACGACGACCCGGAGCCGGCGGTTCACGGCGGCGCGATTCGCCGGTTCACCGACGTGATCGGCGACGAGCGGGCGACGGTGGATCTGGTCTCGCTGTTGATCAGGGCCCGGGAGACGGACGTCACGAACGCGCTCGACGGTGAAACCGGACTGCTGGTCGCCGACAACCGCGAGTTCCCGCTCGTCCACTACGACACGGCCGCCGAACTCGCGGTGACGACCCGCGATCGCCTGGGCGGCGTTCTCGACGTTCGCCGACCTCGAGAGCCCGGCCCGTTCCCGTGGGGGGAACCCGGGTGGAAGTTCGCGTCGCTCACGTACGCGGGGGCGTCAGAATGCCTCATCTCCGCGTGTGTCGAGTCCGGAATCGCCCTCGAGTGGGAGACCCTCGCGGCGGTACGTCCGCGTTCTGTACTTTCACGGTCGCAATAATCTACGTCTGTCTTCTATTCAGTCGAATAATCGTGTATCGGGACAGGTTCATCCAGTTGTGTGTAAAACATGACCAGAATATCGCGGTCACGTGGGAAGTTTTATGTATGAGAAAGGGAGATGGGAGAGTAACGGTGGCAAGGTAATGCCAGGTAAGTACACGCACGGACGACGGAAATTCCTTCGAACGACCGCAGCCAGCGGAAGCGCGATTTCGCTGGCCGGACTCGCAGGATGTACGGGCTTTCTCGAGAGCGGTGACGACGCGCTAACGGTAGCCGTTTACGGCGGCGTCTTCCAGGAGGTGATGGACGAACACCTGTTCGGTCCGTTTACCGAGGAGGTCGACTTCGAGGTCAAGTCGGAGGCCCAGCCCACTTCCGAGGAAGCACTCACCCAGTACGAGAACGGCGTTCAGGCGGGCGAAGCGCCCGTCGACGTCGCGATTATGGCTCAGACGGGGGTCCTCCAGGGCCTCAACTCCGATCTCTGGCACATCTGGGACGAGGGCGACTTCGAGAACCTCGAGTACATCAGCGACGACCTCGTCGGCGAAGCCGACGGGGGTATCTCGAGCGTTGGTGCGCTGTCGTGGTACATCAACCTCGTTCAGAACACCGAGGAGATCGAGGAACCGATCGACACGTGGGAAGCGCTGTGGGACGACCAGTACGAGGACCAGCTCGGCCTGCTGGGCTACGCATCGAACTCGTTCCTGCTCGACGTCACGGCGGAGGTGTTCTTCGACGGACAGGAGATCCTGACCGACCAGGACGGCGTGCTCGAGGTGTTCGAGAAGCTCGAGGAAGTGAAGCCCCAGGCCAACTTCTGGTACGAGAACGAAGCGGAGTTCCAGCAGCGGCTCCGCGACGGCGAGGTACCCGGTGGCATGCTGTACAGCGACATCACGCTGGTCATGCAGGACGACGGCGCGCCGGTGCAGTCGAACTTCGTCTCGGAGGGATCGATCCTCGACTCCGGGCACTGGGTGACGCTCGAGACCTCGGAGCTGAAAGACGAGGCGCAGCAGTTCATCGATTACGCGAGCCGACCCGAAGTGCAGGACCGCGTCGCCGAGAACCTCTACACGAGCCCGACGATCGATCGCGAGCACTCCGAGATCGACGACGAGACCTACGAGAAGATCGCGGGTCCGGGGCCGGACGAAGCCATCGTCCCGAGCTACGAGCTCTACGTCGAGGAGGAAGACTGGGTCAACGAACGCTGGGAGGAGTTCATCGTCGGCGAATGAGCGGGATCTCACTCACCGGGGTCTCGAAGCGCTATCCGGGTGGCGTCCTCGCCGTCAAGGGGGTCGACATCGACATCGAGAGCGGGGAGTTCGTCACGCTCGTGGGGCCGTCGGGCTGTGGCAAGACCACGACGCTGCGGACGATCGCCGGCTTCGAAACGCCGACGGATGGGTCGATCCGCATCGACGGCGAGGACGTGACCGACGCGCCGCCGTACGAGCGCGACACGGGGATGGTGTTTCAGGACTTCGCGCTGTTCCCGCACATGACCATCCACGAGAACATCGCGTACGGCATGGAAGCGTCGGGCGAGTACACCGACGAGGAGATCGACGCGCGAGTGGCCGAAATGCTCGAGCTGGTCGAATTGCCCGGCGTCGGCGATCGAACGCCGGATCAGCTCTCCGGCGGACAGCAACAGCGGATCGCGCTCGCTCGAGCGCTGGCACCGCGCCCGAAGGCGCTGTTGCTCGACGAGCCCCTGGCCAGTCTCGACAAGCAACTCAGAGAACAAATGCAAGTCGAGTTGCGCCGAATCCAGCAGGAGATCGGGATCACGACCGTCTTCGTCACGCACAACCAGGAAGAGGCGCTGACGATGTCCGATCGACTCGCCGTGATGAACGACGGCCGGTTCGAACAGGTCGGCCCGCCGGACCAAGTGTACAACGATCCCGACACGCGATTCGTCGCGGACTTCCTCGGCACCGCGAACATCTTCGACGGCTCGGTGACGGCGGTCGACGACGGGTACGCGACCGTCGACTGCGGAGACGTGACCGTTCGGTCGAAGAGCCGCCCCGGGATCGAGCCCGGCGCGGACGTTTCGGTCGTCGTTCGACCGGAGCGGTTCGAGTTCGGGACCGCGAGCGCCGACGGCGGGACCCGCTCGACGGGCAGCGTCGAGAACGTCTTCGAGGGCGAAATCACGTTCAAACGGCACCTCGGCAGCAGCGTCGAGTTCCGGCTCGAGACCGAGGCGGGCAGAGAGCTCGTCGTCGTTCGCCGGAGCGGCCTGAACCAGCGATCGTCGGGGCAGCGAGCGACTGTTCGCGTCGATCCCGACGACTGCCGAATCGTGGAGGAATAGATGGCGACCGAGACATCCGCGACCGACGACGGCAGCGAGGCCGGACGGGCGGGGCTCAGAGCGAACGCGAAGTGGTACGTGCTGTCGTACCCGCTGAGCTGGCTCGTCGCGATCTTTCTCGTGCCGCTGGCCATGCTGGTGGTGTTCAGCTTCTGGGTCAACATTCCCGGCGGCCAGTACGAGATGGGGTTCACGCTCGAGAACTACACGCGCTTTCTCACGAGCAGTCTCTATCTCGGGCAGCTGTGGCTAACGGTCGAAATTTCGCTGGTAACGGCCGTCATCTCGCTGCTGCTTGGCTATCCGATGGCGTACTACCTCGCCCAGATGCGGCGACCGTGGCTGCGGAGCGCGCTGCTGATCACGATCATCTCTTCGCTGTGGGTAACCTACGTCATCAGGGCGTACGCGTGGCAGGTCATTCTGGCCTCCAACGGGATCCTGAGTTCGATCGGCGTCGCCACCGGGGTCCTCTCCCAACACCAGTCGTTCTACCCCGGCTACTGGGGGTTGATCGTCGGTATGGTGTACGTCTTCCTGCCGTTCATGATACTCACGCTCTACAGCAGCATTCGGAACATCGACGGCGAGCTGCTCGAGGCGTCGAAGAACCTCGGTGCGGGACCGGCTACGACGTTCCGCCGGGTGACGCTCCCGCTGTCGAAACACGGGATCACCAGCGGCACCGCGCTCGTCTTCATCCTGGCACTCGGGTCGTACGTGCTGCCGCGGCTCCTCGGAAGTTCCGCACAGCGGACCCTGCCGGTGCTGATCGAACAGCAGATCATGAGCGAGAGCAACTACCCGTTCGGGGCCGCGATGAGCATCGGGCTGATCGCCGTCGTGCTCGCGTTCCTCTGGGTGTTCGTTCGGTTCACCGGCGTCACGACCGCGAGCCTCGGCGGAACGGAGGAGATAGAGACCGTCGACAGCGGATCGGACGACGCGACGGCGGCCGCGAACGCCACCGGTATCGGGGCGCGCGCCCGCCGCGGTGTCGCCGCCGCGGCCGAACGGACGGGTCTCGCCGGGGCGGCCGGTGCGATCTCGAGCGCCGTGAATTCGCTGGTGACGTCGGTCGATTCGACGACCAGAGAGTCGATAACGTGGGTCAGTTTCCGCCTGTACGTGGCGGCCGTCATGGTGTACATCGCCGCTCCCCTCGGGATCATCGTCGCCGTCTCGTTCACTCCCGAGCAGTTCCTGACGTTCCCGCCGGGCGGGTTCTCGTTGCAGTGGTACGGCGAGTTCTTCACTGACTCGTCGTGGCTGATCGCGCTGATCAACAGCCTCACGATCGCATCGGCTGCAGCGCTGCTCAGTACGTCGATCGGTGGAACCCTCGCGTTCGCACTGGATCGGTTCGACTACCGGCTCGGGGCCATCTTCGGAACGCTCGGCGTCCTGCCGATTCTGGTTCCGCCGGTGATCATCGGCGTGGCCTTCCTCGTGTTCTTCCTGGAGATCGGCTTCGCCGGCTCTCAGCTGAGCATCATCGTCGCCCACGGGATCTTCTACGCGCCGTTCCCGTTCATCCTGATCTCGCAGGGACTCGGCGAGATCGATCGAACCTACGAGGAAGCCGCGATGAACCTCGGCGCGTCGCCGGTGCGAACGATCCGCACGATCACGTACCCGCTGTTGCGGGCGAACGTGATCTCCGGCGCGCTGTTCGCGTTCATCCTCTCGCTGAACGAGTACATCATCGCGTGGCTGCTGTCGCTGTTCCTCGTGGACACGATCCCGATACAGATCTTCAACCAGCTGCGCTACTCGTACCCGCCGACGATCGCGGCGGCGAGCGTGGTCTTCATCGCGCTCACGGTCGTCGTGATGACCGCGATCGAGCGCATGTCCGGAGGGATCTGGGAGTGAGTTCGCCGGCCGACGCCAGGATCGTCGTCGCACAGACGGTCCCGGAATTCGGGGCCGTCGAGGCCAATCGGGACCGAACCGTCGACGCCGTCCGGGAGAACGCCGACGCCGATCTCGTCGTGCTGCCGGAGCTCGCGACCACGGGCTACGTGTTCGAGTCGACCGACGAACTCGCGGCCGTGGCCGAACCGCGCGACGGTCCGACCGGCCGGGCCTGGGCGGCCGTCGCCGCCGAGACCGGCACGTGGATCGTGGGCGGGTTCGCCGAGGCCGACGACGACGCGTTCTACAACAGCGCGCTGGTGGTTTCGCCCGACGGCGTCGAGGGAGTCTACCGAAAGGTCCACCGCTGGAACGAGGAGAAGCGATGGTTCGCGGCCGGCGACGACGTCCCGGTCTTCGAGACGCCGTTCGGCCGGCTCGGCGTGCAGATCTGCAACGACCTCTGGTTTCCGGAACAGACGATCTCGCAGGCTCGAGCCGGTGCCGACCTCGTCGCCGTGCCGACGAACTGGGTTCCCGAGCCGGCGGGTGACGACGGGACGGCGGGCGACGAACGGCCCGCCGGCTGGACGATGGGCGTCCATCAGACGGTCGCACACGCCAACGCGAACCGCGTGTTCGTGGCCTGTGCCGATCGCGCGGGAACCGAACGCGGAACCTCGTTCGAGGGGCAGAGCGTCATCGTCGATCCGAACGGCGTGCCGGTCGCGGGCCCCGCTCCGCGGACGGGTGAGCACGCGCTCGCCGCCGACTGCGACCTCCGGCGAGCGCGGCGCAAGGCGCTGACGGATCGCGACGACGCCCTCGCGGACCGCCGGCCGGACGTCTACGACCTCGAGTAGTGGTCCAGCGGCGGCGCGCGAGCCGCCCCGACCGGCTCGAGTTCTTTTCTCGCAACCGTTCCGTACAGCGTTTCCCACGAGTCGGAGAGGCCGTACTCGTTGAGCGTCGTCAACAGGAGCTCACCGGTCCCGACGTACGTGATCGAGCCGAACGCCCACGCGGAGTTGCCGCTGGGGTGGTGGTCCTGTTCGCGCGGTCGTCGAAAGTCGAGGGCCCCGCCGAGCGACTCGCGACTCGAGTGGACCAGATCCCGGGCTTCCTCGTACCTGTTGATCGGGAATTCGCGATCGTCACCGATGACGAGGCCGGTGTCGCCATCCTCGATGATGCTCGCGACGTCGCTTCGGCCGGCCTCGATCAACAGCGAAATGACGTCGATCGACGACCCCTCGCCGTTGAGCACGTCGACGTATCGCGCGATTCGACCGCCGCGTTCGGCGTCGGCGTCGTCCGACGGCGCTTCGACGGGCTCGTATTCGAGGACGCCCGCCGTCGAGAGGGTTGCGTCGACCCCGTGGGAGAGCAAGACGCCGTCGAGGGAGATGCTCGAGGGAGCGAGCAGCCGGTACTCCCCCGGCTCGTCCGGGGCGCTCTCCTCGAGCGAGACCGGAACCGGACCGAGCGGGAGCGATTCGAGCCGCTCGAGAAGCCGGAGGGTCTCGTCGACCGCCGGCTCGTCGATGAACGCGGCGGCGGCGACGAGGGTCCCGGCGTCCTCGATCGGGTCGTAGCTCACGCGGCTCGTGAGCGCGGAGATGCGCGCGCGGATCTGCCCGAGGCGGCTATTGACGTCCCCCTGCTCGAGTTCCATGCGTCCGCTGTCGGTGAGGCGGCGGCCCTTTCCGGGCACTTTCTCCGTGAGCCCGAGTTCGTCGAGCTCCGAAAGCGTCAGTCTGATCGTCCGGTCTTTGATATCGTACCCGTGGAGCTGCATCAGTTCGACGAGCTGGATGCTGCCGATCGGGGCGTGCCGGTCGACCAGACGGAGCAGATCGTACGTCCGCCTGTCGAGTTCCGGTGCCATACGAGTCTTACTCACAGACAACACACACCAAGGTTTGGTTTCAGCGGCCGACCCGTCGTCGGTCCGCGTCCGCGTCGACACAGTGCGTACGCTTTTATGCCAGCTACGGCAACACAGTTGATGGCAACCCATTGCCGCCGTGCGGAGAAATGACAAGGAAACTGCCGCCGACGAACGACGCAGCGATGTCGCGCCGCGACGACCGCGTCGTGTCGGCTCGGACCGCGCTCCTCGAGCGACGGTTTGCGGAGCGATTACGATACAATCGACGAATACGGAACGAACGATGGACACGAACCTGACGACCCAGCACGCGAACGCAACGGTGAGGCAACGATGAGCGAGCGATCGCTTTCGAGCGACGCCGTCGGCACGACCCGAACGAGCGGCGTCGCCGAGTCGGTAATCCGCGAAATGACTCGGGAAGCGCTCCGTGAGGACGCGATCAACCTCTCGCAGGGGATTCCCGATGCGGACGAGACGCCGGTCGAAATCAAGGCGGCCGCCAAAGACGCGATCGACGCGGAGAGCCAGTACACGATCACCTGGGGGCTCCCGGATCTCCGGGACGCGGTCGCGGAGCGGTACGCCGACTGGAAGGGCGTCGAATACGACCCCGAGACCGAGGTGACGATCACGAGCGGCACCAGCGAGGCGATCATGTCGACGATGCTCGCGCTCGCGGAACCGGGCGACGAGGTGATCTACTTCGAACCGGTCTACGAGAGCTACATCCCGGCCAGCCAGTTCGCCGGCGCGACGGCCGTCCCCCTCGACATCACCGACACCCTCGAGATCGACTACGAGCGGCTCGCGGCGGCGGCCGAAGACGCCCGGATCCTCGTGCTCAACACGCCGATGAATCCGACGGGGAAGGTGTTCTCCCGCGACGAACTCGAGCGGATCGAGGAGATCGTCTTCGAACACGACCTGATCGTGCTCACCGACGAGATTTACGAGCACATCGTCTACGACGACGACTACCTCAGCCCGGTCGAAGTCGGCGACCTCGCCGACCGGACGGTCGTCTGTACCGGCATGTCGAAGACGTTCAGCGTCACCGGCTGGCGCGTCGGATTCTGTCTCGCCCCCGAGTACCTCTCCCGGGAGCTCCGGAAGGTCCACGACTACACGAGCATCTGCGCGCCGACGCCGTTCCAGCGGGCGGGCGTCGAGGCGCTCTCGCTGCCCGACTCGTACTACGAGGAGCTGTCCGCGTCCTACGAGCGGCGCCGCGACCTGCTCTACGACGGGCTCGTCGAGGCGGGGCTCGATCCCGTCACGCCCGACGGCGCGTACTACATGATGACGCGGTATCCGACGGACGAAGCCGACCTCGAGTTCTGCTATCGGCTCATCCGCGAGGCCGGCGTCGCCGCCGTGCCGGGAAGCAGCTTCTACACGGACCCCGACGCCGACGCGGACTGGATCCGGTTTACCTTCTCGCGAAACGAGGAGACGATTCGGGAGGCGGTCGATCGACTGCGCGAGAACCGCTGGTGGTGACCGACGCCGAAGCTGAGCCGGTTGCGACGACGGCGAGGACGATGTCGACCGGGGCGGTTGCGGTTCGATGCCGACCGCGTTCCGAACCGTCTCCCTGAGCCGCCGACGGCCGCCCCCGTCGGGATCTTTTTCGTCGCCCGCTCTGTGGCTACAGTCGAGATGTGCACTTCGACAGACGGATCGCCTCGGCCGCTGCTCCCCACGACCGACCCGACGACAGCGATGGCGTGGACCGGCCCGCAGACGGCCGCGGTCGCCGTCGCCGACGGCTCGGAGGCGACATGACCGAGCTGTGCGTCTATTACGACGACGCGGCGCTGGCACACGTTCCTCCCGCGGGCGATTTCGAGATGCCGTGGACCGGCCGGCTGGCGGTGAGAGAGCCCCATCCGGATCGGCGCGAACGCATCGAGAACGTCCGGTCCATCCTCCGGAGCGAGCTCGGCGATCGGACGACCTGGGCCGACATCGAGCCGGCGACCGAAACCGAACTGACCCGCGTTCACGCCGCGTCGTACGTCGAGGCGGTTCGCTCCTGGGCCGACGACGGCGGCGGTCGGCTCACGGCGGAAACGGGCGGCAACGCGGAAACGTATCGCGCCGCGGCGACCGCCGCTGGCGGAGCGATCGCCGCCGCCGAACACGCGGCCGACCCCGGAACCTCGGCGCTCCCGTACGCGCTCGTCCGGCCGAGCGGCCACCACGCGCAGTCGTCCCAGAGCGACGGCTTTTGCTTTTTCAACAACGTCGCCGTCGCCGCAGCCCACTTGCTCGAGACGGGGCGAGCGGACCGCGTGGCGGTCCTCGACTGGGACGTCCACCACGCGAACGGGACCCAGGAGATCTTCGACGACCGCGACGACGTCCTCCTCGTCAGCCTCCACAACGACCACTGGCCGTGGGACGAGGTGAGCCACCCGCAGTCGTGCGATCTCACCGAGCAGGGGACCGGCGACGGCGAGGGGTACACGGTCAACGTTCCGCTCCCGGCCGGCACCGGCGACGACGGGTACCGGTACGCGATGGACGAACTCGTCGGGCCGGTACTGGGAGCGTTCGATCCCGACGTCCTGCTGGTGAGCGCGGGCCAGGACCCGGGGACGATGGATCCGCTGGGGCGGAACACCGTCACGAAAGCCGGCTTCGAGTCCCTGGGCGAGCGGGCGCGGGCGCTGGCGTCCGAGCACGCGGACGACTCCCTCGCCCTCGTACAGGAGGGCGGCTATCAGATAACCCACCTCGCGTACGCGACGCTCGGCGTCCTCGAGGGCGCGCTCGGACTCGAGTCCGAGATCGACGATCCGTTCGCGTGGATGGCAGGAAACCCGGCGCTCGCCGAGCAGGCGGTCGACCGGGCGATCGAGGCGCACGCTGACTACTGGCCGCTCGAGTAGTTCGCGAGCGGCCGACGCGATCGGGCCGTTCACCACAGTCCACGTTCCGAACGACCCCGACGGGACGACGAGGCGCGATCACCGGGCGGCTCACCCCACGACGGAGACGACCGTCGCACCCAGAACGACGACGACCGCGGAGGCGGTGACGCGCCAGGTGACGCGCTCGAGTCGCCGCGGGAGAAACAGGACGGAGAGGACGACGACCAGCAACGGCGTAAGTTGGAGCAGCGGCATGACGAGGACGACGGGTGCGACCGCGAGCGCCGCGAAGTACGCGACGAAGCCGACGGTCGTCGAGAGCCCGCCCGCGACGTACCACGCCGTCGACGGACTGCGAAGGGGGACCCCGCCCAGCGAGCCGGTCACCGCCAGGTAGCCGACGAAGCCGGCGGTCGCGGCGCTCGCCATGACGACGAGGCCGGGCAGGATCGGCGTCCCTTCGGCGAGCCCGATCGAGACGAAGATCGGTTCGATACCGATACAGACGGCGGCGGCGAGCGGCAGCACGATCGTCTTGCCCGTCTCTCGGATGGATCGGTCGGTATCGGCGGCGGCTGCGGTCTCCCAGGAGACGACGGCGATGCCGGCGACGATCAGGACGATTCCGACGAAGTGACTCGCGGTCAGCCGTTCCCCGAGGACGACGACGGCGAAGATCGTCGCGAAGAGGACGTTCGACGCGATTACGGGGGAAGTCACGTTCGCGCCGAGCGCCTCGATACTGGTGAACATCAGCAGGCGCGCGACGAACATACCGACGATGCCGGCCGCCGCGAACGACGCGACCGAGAGCGGCGTGACAAGCGCCGCGTACGGCCGCGAGTGGAGCGCGAACACGGCCGGCGCGAGCAGGACGACGTGACTGGCCAGGACGACGAGGACCGCGTCGGTGACGTCCCCGTCGTCGGTTCCGAGCCGGATGCAGAGAAACTGCCCTGCGAACCCGACGGCGGCGACGCTCGCCAGGAGGACGCCGAGCAGCGAATCCGGAACCGCGAATGTCATAGCTTCCGGTCCCACCGGGACGTGATAACGCCTCTGGATTCGGTCGATCGAAACGGCGTCCTCCCGCCCGTTCGCGGCTATTCGATCGAGGAACGTCCGAAACGGGTCCCGAGGTTGATCGGTACCGGCGTCGCCGCTCCGGTATCGCCGCAACCGCCGAACGACTCGAGCGTATTCGCCGAACGGCTCGTGTCCGCGTCGATAGGGACACCCGCGGCACCCGGAACAGATCGATCTTGCCCGGAACGAATCGCTCTTCTAGGCGCGTGACTCCTCGAGTGGTTCGGAATCGTCCGCTTTCAGATAGACTTCGAGGATCCCGTTCTTGAACCACGCTTTCGTGATGTCGGGCGAGTCCCGCGGGAGTTCGACCCGTCCGACGACTCTCGCGGACTTCCTGATAACGAGTTCGTTCGTTCGTGGATCGATAGCGACCGTGATGTCGTCTATACTTGCACCGAGCATATCAGCGACGACGACGAATTCGTCGTCGGTGACGCGAGTGTCGATCAAACACGCTTCGGCCGTCGATCCGTTCGTCCGCGTCTTCCGCTCGCGTTTCACGTCGTCTGGGCGCGGATCTTCCCCCTCTCTGCCGGTCGAGGGACGGGCTCGAGGGGCCGCTCTGTCGCTTTTGGCCTCTTCGAGTAGATTCGCCAACCCGTCGGACAACGACCGCAGTCCGGCCTGAAGAGCGGTTTCAAGAGCGCCTCCAACGGAGGGACCCGTTTCGTGACTGTCGGACGAGGAGTTCGGCGATTCACTGGTTTCCCGCTCGGTTTCGTCGTCGTTGCTCATGAGCGTTCAGTCCTACTTCCTATGATGTCATATTATGGCATCCACCAAAATAAGGCTCTGGATTCTCCAGGTATCGTGATCCGTCTACTCACAGATCTATTTCCGAGTACCTAGACGAGACAGCCGCATCTGTAGCGATCGTATCGGTGGTGACCGTTCCCGTCCAGTGAACGACCCGTTCGTACCGGACGACGGTCGCGTTTTCGATCGTCGAGCGCGCTTTGCGATCCCGCCTCGAGCGTTTCGGCGTCAGTGTCGAGCCGCTGCTGAACGGCCGAGAACGCCATCTCGCCGTCGCCAACCGCTTCCTGCTCGGCGTCTTCGATCTCGGCCGGCCCTCGACGGTGACGACCTGTTGTTTGATGGTGGTATGACCCTTACCTACGAGTAACAATGTCCGGGAACACCAGCCCCAGTCTCGAGGACATCGACGAGATCGCCCACGAGCCACGCCGGGAGTTCGTCGAGTCGACGAACGTCGACGAGTTCATGCGGGAGTACGGGATCGACGACTACGAGGACCTGATCGAACGGACGACGATGGCCCTCGAGGACGAGCCCGAGAGCGGCGTCGACTGGTTCTGGGACGAACTGGTCGACTACCTCGACATCGAGTTCTACGAGGCGTACGACGAAGTGAGAGACGACAGCGAGGGGCCGCAGTTCGCCGACTGGTACCCCGGCGGGGAACTCAACATCGCCCACAACGTCGTGGACCGTCACGCCGCCGTCGACGAGGAGCGACGGAACAAAGTCGCGACCATCTGGGAGGGCGAGGACGGCGAGGTCCGCGAGGTGACTTACCACGAACTCCACCGGGGGGCGAACCAGGTCGCGAACGCGCTCGAGGCGCGCGGCGTCGGGACGGGCGACACGGTCGGACTCTACATGCCGATGGTGCCCGAGGTCGTCTCGATCCTCTACGGCTGTTTCAAGGTCGGTGCGATCGCGGTCCCGATCTTCTCCGGGTTCGGCGTGGACGCGGCCGCGACCCGGATCGCCGACTCGGAACCGGCTGTGCTGTTCACCGGCGACGGCTTCTACCGCCGCGGCGATCCGGTCTTCCTCAAGTCCGCCGCCGACGAAGCGATCGCGGAGGCGGGCCACGTCGAGCACACGATCGTCTTCGACAGGTTGGGTTCGAGCGATCGGGGCAGCGAGCACGAGATCCCCTGGAACGACGACCGCGACGAGTGGTGGACCGACGCCGTCGAGGCGCAGGACGACGACTACGAGACGAAGTCCCTGGACTCGAGCCAGGAGTCGATGCTGCTGTACTCCTCGGGGACGACGGGGAAGCCGAAGGGGATCGTCCACACCCACGCCGGGGTACAGGTCCAGTGTCCCAAGGAGGTCTACTTCGGGATGGACCTCAAGCCCGCCGACCGATTCTTCTGGGTCTCCGATATCGGCTGGATGATGGGACCGTGGTCCCTGATCGGCACCCACACTTTCGGCGGCACCGTCTTCATGTACGAGGGTGCGCCCGACCATCCCGAACCGGACCGCTTCTGGGAGATGATTGACCGCCACAAGCTCACCCAGTTCGGGATCTCGCCGACCGCAATCCGGGCGCTGCGAAAGCACGGCGACGACTGGCTCGAGGGGTACGACCTCTCGAGCCTGCGGATTCTGGGGTCGACGGGCGAACCCTGGGACCCCGAATCCTGGCACTGGTTCTACGAGAACGTCGGTGACGGCGACTGTCCGATCATCAACATCTCCGGCGGCACCGAGATCTGCGGCTGCTTCCTGATGCCGTTGCCGACGGAACCGCTCAAACCCTGTACGCTCGGCGGCCCCGGCCTCGGGATGGACATCGATATCGTCGACCGCGACGGGAACTCGATCAGGGAGGACAACGAACGCGGCTACCTGGTCGCCCGCGACTCATGTCCATCGATGACCAAGTCCCTGTGGTCGGGCGACGAACGCTATCTCGACGAGTACTGGTCGACGTTCGAGGACATGTGGGACCACGGCGACTGGGCCCAGAAGGATGCGGACGGCTTCTGGTTCCTCCACGGCCGCGCCGACGACACCCTCAACGTAGCCGGCAGAAAAGTCGGCCCGGCGGAGGTCGAAGGTGCGCTCATCGATCACGCAGCCGTCAACCAGGCGGCCGCCATCGGCGCGCCCGACGACACTACCGGAACCGCCGTCGTCGCCTACGTCGTCCTCGAGGACGGGATCGACGAAACGGACGATCTCCGCGAAGAACTTCGCGCACAGGTCGGGGAGGAACTCGGCAAACCGTTCCGCCCGCGCGAAGTGCTGTTCGTCGACGAGTTCCCCAAGACGCAATCGGGCAAGATCATCCGCCGCGCCATTCAGGCGACCTACACCGGCGAGGATCTGGGCGACATGAGCAGCATCGAAAACCCGGGCGCGTTAGAGGACCTCGAGGACGCGCGGTAAGCATCGACCGAATCGGTGACCGAACGGATCGGTATCCGAGCGCTGACCCGATGGCCGAAAAATCGTCGACTCGGCCCTCTTTCGACGCGAGTCGCCTGCCTTCTCACCCGTCGGTCGTCGATCGGTATCGACTCCTGGCGCTCGGTGTTCCACTTCTCGACTTCCGTGATCGCGCGGAGGCAGATCGGTGATCGCTAGGGCGGTTTGCGTCAGACTGCCACTCACACGATCCACGATGCTGAATTCACCTTTTCGCCGGTACCGCCCCCGGGTGGTTTCGAACGGGTCGGAATCCGCTCGGCAGAAAACGCCGGGCGAAGAGCTGTTCCTGCGGATCTGGCTGCCCTCAGCCCGATCGGGCGGCCGGCGTCGCGACTGAACGGATCGAAGGGGCTCGGATCAGCGGAGCCGCGACCGCGGATCGAGCACCTCGATCGGGTGGACCGCGTCCCGATCGAGCAGGTCTCCTAACTGCTCCTCGCAGGAGGTGCCGCTGGCGACGACCAGCCGATCCTCGGCCCGGGGATCGGTGAACTGCTCGGCGAGTCGCTCGCCGACGTCCATGCTGAGTTCGTAGTACTCGCGCTTGTAGCCGAAGCTCCCGGCCATCCCGCAACACTCGACGTCGCTCTCGACGACGTCGTAGGCGAGGTCGTCGAAGACCGCGGTCGTGTAGCGATCGAGCCCCAGCGTGCGCTGCTGGCAGTGGGCGTGGTACGCGATCGGCGGGCCCTCTCCGCCGTCACGGAGTTCGGTAGGGTCGCCACCGTTCGCGAGCACGCCGTAGACGTACTCGAGCACGTCGTAACTGTTGTCTCGGAGTCGCTCGAACGATCGCTCGGGCAGCAGCTTCTCGTACTCGCGGCGGAACATCGCGAGGTCGCTGGGTTCGATCACGACGATGTCTCGCCCGGCGTCGACGTGTTCGGCGAGCGCGCTGTAGACGCGACTCGCCTGTCGATCCGCGGTTTCGACCATCCCCTGTGAGAACGGTGCCCGGCCGCTCTCGCCGACGGAGGGGACCCGAACGCGGACGTCGAGCGCCTCCAGCACGCGGACGGCCGCCTTCCCTCGATCGACGTCGACGTAATTCGTGTACGTGTCGGGGTAGAGGACGACCTCTCGGGCCGCGTCCGCCGGATCGATCCGCGGCCCGCGCGCGTCGTACCAGTCGCGAAGCGTCTCGCGCTGGAACGCGGGGAGGTCCCTGCGACTATCGATTCCGACGGCCCACTCCATGGCGGTTCTGACGGGGCCGAGGCGGGCCAGCCGGTTCGAGACCGGCGCGGTCGCGCTGCCGACTTTGGCGAGCGTCTCGTAGTTTCCGAACAGACGCTTCTGGAGGTCCAGACCGCCCGGTTCCTCGTCGGGGACCAGTTCGTCGTAGACGAACTCGAACCGGTCGCGGCCGCCCTCGCGGTTGAGCCGATCCCTGACGACGGTGTTGATCCACGGGATGTCGATCCCCACCGGGCAGGCGTTCACGCAGCGCGTACAGCCGGTACAGAGGTCGTTGAACTCGGCCGCGGACTCCTGCCCGTGGACGCCGGCCTCCCAGCCGGTGGCGATCCCGCCGGTGTAGGTCTCGCCGCCGAAGGCGTGGCCGCCGACCGACTGGAAGTTGGCACAGGAGTTCGCACACGCCGAACACCGGATGCAATACAGCGTCTCGCGGAGCTGGTCGTCCTCGCGCATCGCCGTGCGACCGTTGTCGATCAACACGAGGTGGAAGTCCCGATCGTCGTCGCGGTCCGCGAACGCGACGTCCGGCTCGTTGAAATCGACGATCGGCGACTCGACCGGCGGCGTCAGCAAGGAGATGTAGGAAGTGATGTCCTGGCCCGTTCCCGATCGGCCGATCAGTTCGATGAACGGGGCGAGTTCCTCGACGGAGGGGACGATCTTCTCGATTCCGGCGACGGCGACGTGGGTGTCCGGGACGACGGCCGTCTTCCGGGCGTTGCCTTCGCTCGTCACCAGCATGATCGTCCCCGAGTCCGCGGTGATGAAGTTCGCGCCCGTCATGCCTACGTCCGCACCACGGATCAACTCCCCCAGGCGTTCGCGCGCGAATTGAGTCAGCTCCTCGGCGGTTTCGAGCGGTTCCTCGGGATCGAACTGGGAATTGAACAGGCGGGCGATCTCCTCGCGGGACTTGTGTATCGCCGGTGCGACAATGTGCGAGGGCGACTCGTCGGCGACCTGAAGCACCCACTCGCCGAGGTCGGTCTCGACGACGTCAACCCCATCGCCTTCGAGCGCCTCGTTCACCTCGAGTTCCTCGCTGGTCATCGACTTTGATTTCACCACTCGATCGGCCGCCTTCTCGCTCGCGAGTTCCCGAACGTAGCGATTGGCGTCGGCCGCGTCGTCGGCGACGTAGACGGTGCCGCCGTTTTCCTCGACCGTCGCCCGGAGCTCGTCGATCAGTTCCGGCAGGCGTTCGATCGCGTCCTCTTTGATCGCACGGGCCTCGCCTTTCAGGGCCTCGTAGTCTTCGAGCTCCGCGACCGACTCGTATCGTCCCTGGTTGAACCCGAGCGTGTTCGCCTCGACGGCGTCCCCCTCGGTCTCGAGGAGGTGGCGAATCCGCTCGGCTTTCGCCTCGCGGTCGGTGCTACTCATCTGCCTCACCCGTCGTCACCGAACCGTTCGCTTCGAGAACGACGACGTGGACCTCCGTCGGCCCGTGTGCACCCCGCACGAGCGCGCCCATGTCGGCGGTCGCGCTCGGCCCGGTCGCGACGATGGCGCTGCCGCCGTCGCGGAGGCGGGGGCCGAGTCGATCGATCGCGGTTCGCATGTCCGAAACGATGTCCGCCAGGCGGACGACGGCCACGTGCAGGTCCGGAAAGAGACTTACCTGTTCCGCTCCCTCGTCGGTCGCGGGCAGGACGACGCTTCCGTAGTCCGCGATTCCCATCGAGGCGGCCGTTATTCCCGTCGTCGCCGACTCGAGGCTCGTGGGCGTCGGCTCGTCGTCCACCCAGTCGGGAAGCGAGACCGAGTCGAACGGGAGCGGTGTTCCGATCGCGGGCTCGCTGGCGATCGTCTCCAGCGCACGGTCGAACTCCGTCGGTTCGGCGTACGTGACCGGCACGTCGAGGTCCGTGAGCGCGGCTTCGAACCGCTCGGGGGCGGACCCTGTATCGACACTCATGAAACGATGCTACTGCCGTGCCTATTTCATTGTTCTGTTCGTTCACGCGGCTCGTACCATCACGCGCCGAAGGGTCGCTATCCGACTCGCAGTTATCACCGGACGGACGAGCGTGCTGGCGGCTTTTGTGCCTCTTCGAACCGATACGATCCACTCGAAGATATCAGCGTATCGACGGCGAACCGTGTGAACCGTGAGCGCGCACCAGCCACCATGACCTGAACACACAAGTGAAATGGCCTGTTCACACGACTGAACTACCTGTGCACTTGACTGTATCCCCTATTCAGACGTGTGAACAGGAGCTGGTGTGCCGTCTTCGATCCGCCGATGGAGACGTCGGCGGAGCGGTTGACTCCGAATTCGAGCCCAGGGCCTCAAGAAACGGGATTTTGGCCACCGTTGGCGGTTGTGCACGCGCTCCACGTACAGCTACCCCGTGGGCCGTAATCTCGCCGGAAGCGGTCCGTTCGGCGCGTTTCGCGGCAGTTCCGCGGAGCGTCTGCTACGCGGTAGAAACAGCGCGTTCCACGTCGGGGCGGCCCGGCGGACGGGTCGATCGACTCGAACGATCGAAGAGTATATATAATCGTTCAATACTTGCCTCCCCCATGCCAGACCCAATCCAACATGGCATCGACAGAGTCCGTCCATCACCGACTTCCGTAGCGGGGTACAGGGGTGAGACCAGTGGCTAGCGCGATCGAGATCGTGGCCGCGGCGTTGCCGCTCGTTCTGGCTGGCGTCCTGCTCGTCGGACTGCTCTGGCCCGCGACGCGGGCGATGCCGATCGCCTACATCACCGCAGTGGCGATCGCACTCGGCATCTGGGGGATGCCGTTCGATTACGTCGCTGCAGCGTCGATCGTGGGCCTCATGACGGCGATCCAGATCCTCTGGATCGTCTTTGGCGCGCTGCTCCTGCTGTACACGCTCATGCGGGCAGGCGCGTTCGATCGGATCAACCAGGGGTTCGCGCGAATCAGTGACGATCGCCGCGTCCAGATCGTTCTCATCGGCTTCTTCCTCGCGGCGTTCATCGAGGGCGCAGCCGGCTTCGGGACGCCCGCGGCGGTCGTCGCGCCGCTGCTGCTGGCGCTGGGCTTCCCGGCTCTCGCGGCGGTGATCGCCGGCCTGATCGGTCACGTCCTCGCGGTCACGTACGGTGCGGTCGGGACGCCGATCATCGTCGGCATCGAGAATCCGCTCGGATCGACGGCGGCAACGGAAACGGCGATCACCGACGCCGGCTTCACCGTTCAGGCGTACTCGGTCGAAGTCGCCGTCTGGGCCGCGACGTACCACGCGCTGGTCGGGTTCGTCATGCCCCTGTTCGCCGTCGGGATGGTCGTCTACTTCTTCGGCGATACCGAGGAACGGAGTCTCGAGCCGGCGTGGGAGGTCGCGCCGCTGTGTCTGTTCTCCGGACTCGCGTTCGTGATCCCGTACTGGCTGTCAGCCCAGATCAGCGCTGAATTCCCCTCGCTGATGGGCGCGATGGTCGGCGGCGCGATCGTCGTCGGCGCGTTGAAAGCCGGCTACTTCGTGCCGGACGAGGAATGGGATTTCCCGGATCGCGAAGCGTGGCCCGCTCACTGGGTCGGAACGATCGAACCGGGACGGGCGAACGCGCCCGGCGTCGGCAGCAGTGACGGCGACGCGGTCGCTGCTGACGGCGGCGTTCGGACGGCCGACGTCGGGACGGCCAACATGTCCCTGCTTCGAGCCTGGACGCCGTACATCCTGCTGGTCGTCCTGTTGGTCGTGACTCGCATCGTCGACCCGCTTCCCGAACTGCTGCAGGAGGAACTCATCGGGGTCGGCAAGTTCTCGTTCCTCTTTAATACGTCGTGGCCGAACATCCTCGGAACTGGTCTCGGCGGCGGTATCAGCTGGGTCTACGTCCCCGGCTTCTGGCTCGTCCTCTGTGCGCTGATCGCGATTCCGCTGTACGGAATGGACGGCGAGCAGGTGACGGCCGCTTGGACCGAGACCCTTCAGAAGCTCGTCGCGCCGCTCATCGCGCTGGTGTTCGTCATCGCGATGGTGCAAGTGATGCTCCAGTCCGGCGCCCACGCCGAGGGCACCGAGAGCATGATCTTCGTCCTCGCGCAAGTGACGGCCGACGTCGCCGGTCCCGCGTACCCGTTCATCGCAGCGCTCATCGGCGCGCTCGGCGCGGCGATGGCCGGCTCGAACACGGTGTCGAACATCACCTTCGGCGGCTTCCAGTTCGAGGCCGCCTCGCAGCTCGGACTGCCGACGCAGCTCATCGTCGGCGCGCAGGCCGTCGGCGGCGCGATCGGCAACCTCGTGGCGATCCACAACGTCGTCGCCGCGCTCGCGACCGTCGGCCTCGTCGGCCAGGAAGGCCGCGTGATGCGGCTGAACCTGATCCCGCTCATCTACTACGCGGTCGGCGTCGGGATCGTCACGACCGTGTTCTGCTACATCCTCTTCCCCGGCCTCTTCTAGGGTCGGGAACGGGCGTTGCGCTTCGATAACGATCGACCCGACACGAGACGTCACGAATCAGATGGACGTAACAACACTCGAACTGCGGTACGACGACGAACGGCCGGCCAGCGTCGCCCTCGTCGACGGACTCCGGACGCTCGAAGATCCGAACGCCGTGGTCGACGAACTCGAATTCACGCTCTACGACTACGTCGATCCCGAGGCGCTCGACGCGCTCCTCGCGGACGGCTCCGGCGACGGGGACCTCGTCGTTTCGTTCTCGGTCGACGGGTATCGAGTAATCATGACGAACGCAGGGCGCGTCCGAATCCGAACCCATGAATAACGAGATGATGCTACGAGGATCGGTCTCACCCGAGCGTCGGCGTGAACCGATCGCTCCCGAGGAAGTTCCAGATGTGGCCGCGCTCTTCCGGCGGGTCGACGCCCGGCAACTCCTTCAGCGCAGGCTGGATCGCGTTCCACCAGCCCTCGTCCGTTTCGAACCCCGCGGAGTGGTCCGGGTAGACGTTCTCGAGGAAGTCGGACTTCCTGGCGCTCGGGTGATCGATGAGATACTCGTAAGACGCGAGGAGGGCCTTCCGGCGGGCCTCGAGCATCGCACCCGTGCCGGGGAGGTCGACCGCCGTCATCGCCTCCCGGACCGCGGGCGGCGGCGTCTCCTCCTCGGTTCGAACCGCCGTCTGCCGGGAGTCCTGATCCGGGCCGGCCTCGATCGGCACCCACCAGACCCGGCCGCGAGCGCCGATCTTGCGCGTCTCGAGCGCTCCCTCCTCGACGAGGTCGTTGAGTTTGTTGTGTGCGGTCCGCCGCGAGCAGTCCAGGTGTGCCATGACGTCGTCCGCCGTCAGCGGTCGGCCGAGATCCTCCCGTTCGTCGAACGCCTCGAGGGCGGCCTCCGGCGGGATCCGATCCGCGTACTGACCGTGGCCGTTTCGCTCACGATCGTCGCTCATGCGAGAAATCAGCACACACGTTCGGATATGCCTTTACATTTCTCTGAATTTGGCCCGGAGACCGGTCGGAAGCCGCCGCTCGAGCGCGTTCGACGGGACGAATCGAGCGCCGATTTCGGCGCGCGCCGCGATCGGCAGGCGAGCCGGTCCGGGGATTCGCGGATCGAGAACTCACAGCGGACGCGGATGGGAGACATTCGCCGGCCGTCCCGTGTCAGCCGAGCGGGAACCCCCGCGAGACGGTTACTCGGTCCGATAGCTATAAATCAACAATCTACACATGGCAATCCATGACATGATCTGTTCGCGACGGTACTCGTGGACGGGGGAGAGGTGGCGTCGATGACCGAGCTGATCGAAGTCGTCCTCGCGGCGGTTCCGCTGATCGTCGTCAGCGTTCTGCTCGTCGGGTTCCTCTGGCCAGCCACGCGCGCGATGCCGATCGCCTGGCTCTCGGCGCTCGCCGTCGCCGCCTTCGGCTGGGGGATGCCCGTCAGGTGGTTGGTCGCGGCGACCATCGAGGGGACGGTGATCGCCGTCCAGATCCTCTTCATCGTCTTCGGGGCGCTCGTCCTGTTGTACACGATGCTTCGAGCGGGGGCGTTCGACGTGCTCAACGCCGGGTTCGCGATGATCAGCGAGGACCGCCGCGTCCAGATCGTCCTGATCGCGTTCTTCCTTTCGACGTTCATCGAGGGTGCGGCCGGCTTCGGGGCGCCGGCCGCGGTCGTCGCGCCGCTGCTGCTCGGCCTCGGCTTCCCCGCGCTGGCCGCAGTCGTCGCCGCGCTGATCGGTCACATCATCGCGGTCACCTACGGTGCGGTCGGGACGCCGATCATCGTGGGTATCAGGGAGCCGATGGCGAGCGTCTCCGGAATCGAGTCGGCGATCGAATCCGGCGGGCTGACGCCGAGCGAGTTCGCGGTCAACGTTGCCGCGTGGGCCGCGACGTACCACGCGCTGGTCGGGTTCGTGATGCCACTGTTCGTCGTCGGGATGATCGTCTACTTCTTCGGCGATCCCGAGGACCGATCGATCGGACCGGCGCTCGCGGTCTGGCCGCTCTGCCTGTTCGCCGGCCTGGCGTTCGTGGTCCCGTACTGGCTGTCGGCGTGGTACATCAGCGCCGAGTTCCCGTCGCTGGTGGGATCGATGGTCGGTGCGGCGATCACGATCGCCGCGCTCCGTGCGGGATACTTCCTCCCCGACGAGAAGTGGACCTTTCCGGACCAGGACGAGTGGCCCGATCACTGGACCGGGTCGATCCAGCCGACGGACGCCAGGAGCGTGCTGGCCGGAACCCACGACATCTCGCTTGCGCGCGCCTGGTCTCCGTACGTTCTGCTGGTCGTGTTGCTGATGTTCACCCGCGTCTTCGACCCCTTCCCGGCCCTGCTTCGCGGGGAACAGGTGTCGCTTTTCGGGCGGCAGGTGTCGCTCGTGGTGGGGACGATCGCGACAGAGGTCGGCGAATTTACCGTCGGCCTGTTCCTCTTCGAGTGGGCGAACGTCCTCGGGACCGGTCTCGGAACCGGCGTCAACTTCATTTACGTTCCCGGCACCTGGCTGCTGGTGAGTGCGATCGCAGCGGTCAGCCTCTTCGATATGAATCGCCGGCAAGTCGCGGAGGCGTGGGGCGGCGCGACCTCGAAACTGATCTCGCCGCTGATCGCGCTGGTGTTCGTGCTTGCGATGGCACAGGTGATGCTCCAGTCCGGCTCACACGCCGAGGGGACCGAGAGCATGATCGTCGTCCTCGGTACAGCGACGGCGAACGTGGTCGGACCCGCCTACCCGATGGTCGCCGCGTTCATCGGCGCGCTCGGCGCCGCGCTCGTCGGGTCGAACACCGTCTCGAACATCACGTTCGGCCCGTTCCAGTTCGTGGCGGCCGAGCGCCTCGGCCTCTCACGGGAACTGATCGTCGGCGCGCAGGCCGTCGGCGGCGCGATCGGCAACCTCGTGGCGATCCACAACGTCGTCGCCGCGCTCGCGACCGTCGACCTCATCGGCGAGGAGGGTCGCGTGATCCGGCTCAATCTCATTCCGCTACTCTACTACACCGTGTTCGTCGGCCTCTGGGCGCTCCTGTTCACCTACGTGCTCTTCCCGGATGTGTTCTGATGGCCGAGAACGCGACCGTACCGTTCGACAAACGCAGACCTACCGCAGAAACAGCACATGGCAACTGATTCACCCAATTCGACGGATTCGACCGGTCCGATCGGGTCGTCCGATCGACCGACGACCGACCGGGACCCTGCACTCGATCCGCAGGCGAACTACGACTACCGCAGCGACGACGTCGACCGACCGACGCTGGTCGCCGACCTCGACCGGCGGATCGCCGGCGAAGTCCGCGCGGACTCGTACTCGCGGCAGCTGTACGCGACCGACGCGAGCATCTACGAGGTGACGCCGATCGGGGTCGTCTTTCCGCGATCGACCGCGGACGTCGCCGCTGTCGTCGAGTACTGCGCCGAGCGGGAGATTCCGGTGTTGCCCCGCGGCGGCGGGACGAGCCTCGCCGGCCAGACCGTCAACGAGGCCGTCGTCCTCGACTTCACGACGCACATGGACGGCGTCGTCGAGGTCGATCCTGACCACCGGCGGGCGACCGCCCAGTCGGGGATCTACCTCGGGACGCTCAACGAGGCGCTCGAGCCCCACGGGTTGAAGTTCGCGCCGGACCCCGCCTGGGGCGACAAGAGCGCGCTCGGTGGGGCGATCGGCAACAACTCGACCGGCGCACACTCCCTCGAGTACGGCAAGACCGACGCCTACGTCGAGTCGTGCGAGGTCGTCCTCGCGGACGGCACCGTCACGACCTTCGGTGAGGTCGACCTCGAGGCCCTCCCCGAACTCGCCGACGGAGACGACCTCGAGTCGGCGATCTACGCCGAGGTCGCCCGGATCCTCGACGAACGGGGCGACCTGATCGAGGAGGCCTACCCCGACCTCAAGCGCAACGTCTCGGGGTACAACCTGGACTGGCTGGTCGAAGACGCCAGGGGTGTCGAGCGCGGGATCGGCGAACCCGACGCCGAGGGCGGTTCGATCAACCTCGCGAAGCTCCTCTGTGGCAGCGAAGGGACCCTCGCGATCGTCACCGAGGCGACGGTGTCGCTCGAACCCGTCCCCGCTGAGAAGAGCATGGCCTTGCTGGCGTACGAGTCGGTACTCGACGCGATGGACGACGTCGAGGGGATCGTCGAGCACGACCCGGCCGCGGTCGAGGTGATCGACGACGTGATGCTCGACCTCGCACGGAACACGTCCGAGTTCGCGTCCACCACCGAACTCCTTCCGGCGGGGACGGCTGCCGTGTTGATCGTCGAGTTTTACGCCGAGGACGTCGCCGACGGCGAACGACAGGTCGCCAACCTGCTCGCCGATCGGTGCCCGACCGTCGATCCCGAGGGCGACGTCGACGACGAGGCCGAGCGACCGATCACCGGCGCGGACGCGCTCGCGTTCGACGCGATCGAAGCCTACGACGAGGCGAGCCAGTCGAAGATCTGGAAGCTCCGCAAGTCCGGGCTCCCGATCCTGCTCTCGCGGACGACCGACGAGAAACACGTCGCGTTCATCGAGGACACCGGCATCCCGCCGGAAAACCTCCGGGCGTTCGTCGTCCACTTCCAGGCGATCCTCGAGGATCACGACACCTACGCCAGCTTCTACGCCCACGCCGGTCCCGGCGTCCTCCACATTCGGCCGCTCGTGAACACGAAGACGGCGGCTGGACTCGAGGACATGGCGTCGATCGCCGACGCCGTCACCGACCTCGTCGTCGAGTACGACGGCTCGGTCTCGGGCGAGCACGGCGACGGCCGCGCGCGCACCCAGTGGAACCGCAAGCTCTACGGGGAGGAGGTGTGGGAGATCTTCCGGGAGTTGAAAACGGCGTTCGATCCCGACTGGCTCCTGAACCCGGGCCAGGTCGTCTTCCGCGACGACGACCCGACCGACATGACGGAGAACCACCGGTTCGGACCGGCGTACGAGTTCGACGCGGGCTTCGATCCCGTCCTCGAGTGGGAGGACGAAAACGGGTTTCAGGGGATGGCCGAGCTCTGTCACGGCTGCGGCGGCTGTCGCGGCGAGCAGTCCACTACCGGCGGCGTGATGTGCCCCACGTTCCGGGCGAGCCACGAGGAGGTACTCTCGACTCGCGGCCGCGCGAACATGCTCAGGCAGGCGATGAGCGGCGAACTGGATCGCGAGGCGCAGTTCGACGACGAGTTCGTCGAGGAGGTGCTCGACCTCTGTATCGGCTGCAAGGGTTGCAAGCACGACTGCCCCAGTGGCGTCGATATGGCGAAGCTGAAAGCCGAAGTGTCCCACGAGTACCACGAACGAAACGGCGTCTCGCTGCGCGACCGGCTCTTCGCGAACTTCGAGACGTTGGCGAAACTCGGGTCCGCGACCGCGCCCGTTTCGAACTGGGTCGCGAGTCTCCCCGGGACGGGCCTCCTCTCTGAGAAACTGCTCGGGATCTCCAGTGAACGTGATCTCCCGACGTTCGAGCGGCGGACCTTCGCGAAGCGGGTGGCCGATCGCGACCCCGCCGTCCCGGCGGACGAAGCGGCCCGTCGCGCCGTGTTGGTGCCGGACGTCTACACCAACCACGAGTACCCGGCGGCCGGCGAGGCGGCGCTGGCCGTCCTCGAAGCTGCCGGCGTTCACGTTCGGGTCGCCACGCCGCGGGATGTCGGCCGTCCGGCGTTCTCGAAGGGAATGCTCGACCTGGCGGCCGAGAAGGCCAGCGAAACCGTCGACGGACTCGCGCCGCTCGTCGACGACGGCTGGGACGTGATCCTGATCGAACCGTCGGACGCGGTCATGCTCCAGTCGGACTACGGAGATCTGCTCTCGGGGAGCGACGTCGATCGCGTCGCCGAGAACGCCTACGGGGTCTGCGAGTACGTCGATCGGTTCGACCTCGATGCCGGGATCGAGTTCGACGCGCCCGGCGACCACCTCGTCTACCACGGCCACTGTCACCAGAAGGCCCACGCGAAGGACCACCACGCCGTCGGTGTCCTTCGCCGGGCGGGGTACGCCGTGGACCCGCTCGATTCGAGTTGCTGCGGGATGGCCGGGAGCTTCGGCTACGAGGCTGAGCACTACTCGATGAGCAAGGCGATCGGTGAGGTGCTGTACGAGCAGGTCGACGACAGCGAGGGCGACCGCGTCGTCGCCCCCGGCGCGTCCTGTCGAACGCAACTCGGCGATCGACCCGGCGCGAGCGAGGAGCCGCCGACGCCGATCGAGGTCGTCGCCGAGGCGCTCGCGGACGATCGATAGGCGCGGCGACCGACCCCCGATCGCCGATCCGCCGTGCGAACGGGAGCGCCACCGGAGTCGCCGAGTGGTTCAGTCGCTCCCCGCTGCGGTATCGCCGCCGATCTCGAGTCCCCGGGTCGGGTCGGCCCAGGTGCCACCCGAGAAGTCGATCGCGTCGTTCCAGTGGGCGACGACCGTGGTGACGGCGAGGTCGCCGGTGACGTTCGTCATCGTCCGGAGTCGGTCGAGGATCGGGTCGACGCCGGCGACGAAGCCGACCACCTCGAGGGGGAGCCCGAGCTGGGTCAGCACCAGCGTGAGCATGATCAGCCCCGTGCCGGGGACGCCGCCGGCACCGATGCTCGCGAGAACGGCGATGAGGACGACCGTCACCTGCTCGACGATGCTCAACTGGACGCCGACGAGGTTGGCCGCGAAGATCGCGACGACGCCCTGGTACATCGCCGTCCCGTCCATGTTGATCGTCGCGCCGAGCGGGAGCGAGAAGCCGTAGACGCTCTCGTCGATCCGCAGGTTGTCGTCGGCGTTGGCCATCGTCACCGGCAGCGTGCCGCTCGAGGAGCGGATCGAGAGGGCGGTCACGATCGCGTCCTTCGAACCGGTGAGGAACGCGACGGGGGACTGCCGGGTGAGCACGAAGACGAGCGCGCCGAGGTAGACCACCCCGATGTGGAGCAGGATCGCGGCGGTCAGCGCGCCGATCAGCATCGCGAAGGGAACGAGCGCGTCCGCGCCGGCCTCGCCGAAGACGGCGGCCATCAGCGCGAAGACGCCGATGACGCCGTACTCCATGACGCCCCAGACGATCGTGAACAGCGCCTCGGTACCGGCCTCGACGATGTCGAAGATCGACTCGACGCCGCGCTGAACGGCCTCGTCCTCGGCGGTTTCCTGTAGCATGAGGAGCGCGATTCCGAAGACGATCACGAAGAAGATCGTCGCGAGCACGTCGCCCTCGGCCATCGCGCCGATCGGGTTCTCCGGGACGATGCCGACCAGCACCTCGACGAAGTCGGGCGTTTCGGCCGGCTCGAACGCCACGTTCTCGGCCAGCGTCAGCCCCGTTCCGGGATTCACCAGGTTGGCTACTCCCAGCCCGATGAACACCGCGATCGCCGACATGACGGCGTACAGCCCCACCACTTGACCGCCGATCCTGCCCAGCGTCCCCGGAGAGATCCGTCTGATCCCCATCAACAGGGTGAAGATGACGATCGGGACGACGATCATACTCAGCAGCCGGACGAAGACGTCGCCCAGCGGTTGGAGGGTCGTCGCGGGCTCGCCGACCAGCAGGCCGACGATCGAGCCCAGCACGAACGCCGCGCCGATTCGGTAGACGATCGGGATCGAGCGGTACCGTTGCCAGAGCGATTTAGTAGTGGTAGTTGCCATTTGCCACACCGCTCTAGTCCTTCGGTACCGCAGTTCAAAAAACGAGAGATCGTCGTCGGAAACTGTATCGGCGACGCCCCACCGTCGGAGTCAGTCGCTCGAGCGGTCCCGCCGATCGCGCTCGAGGATGGTCCCGCCGGCACCGACGGCGACGTCGACGGAGACGGTCGCCAGCCCGCCGTCGACGTCGGCACTCGAGCGGGCGAGCGCGAGGTCGTGGAGCGACTGTTCGGTCGGGACCTCGAGTGCGGTCCAGCGGACGCTCGCGTCGCGTTCGTAGATCCGGCCCCCGGTCGCGACCGCGACGGCGTCCGTCCCGACCGAGCGGATCGCCTGCAGGGCACCCGCTCCGACGTGGAGCGGCGTCCAGTTCTCGCAGCGGGGGTCGTACCGGTAGGCGATGCCGTCGGCACCGGCGATGAACACGGAGTCGTCGCCGGCCCAGACGTCCTGGAAGTCGACCTGCGCGTTTCGGACGCCGATCCGCTCCCAGCCGTCGGCCGACTCGTCCGCCGTCGGCTCGGTGTCCGCCGGGTCGCCGTCCCTCGGATCGGCGGTACTCGAGTCCCCCGGTTCGGATTCGGGAGTCGTCGAATCGCCGTCCCCGGGTTCGCCGTCGGCCGACTGGTCGGTCGTCGGTTCGTCGTCGACCGCGGCCGACTCGGGGTCTCGGGCCTCGTAGTAGGCGCCGCCGCTGGTGTCGACGGCGTAGAACCCATCCGGGCCCGCCGTCAGGCCGGGGATCGTCGATCCGCCGCCGGGTTTGACCACGTCGCCCCAGACCGGACAGCCGTCCGCGACGAGACACTCGAGGACTTCGCCGGAGCCGTTCGCGACCCGAACCCGCTCGTCGCCGGTGGTCCCGGTGACGGCGATCGCCTCCCAGGTGCTCGTCTTCTCCATCGGCGCGGAGTAGTCGCTGAGGTGACCGTCGGCAACGTCGTAGAACCCGAGCGCCCCGCTGTCCCCGGCGAACCAGAGCCGGCAGCCGTCGTCGGTCGCGGCGACGGCTCGGAGGGTGTTGTCCGCGACGCCCGGACCGCGCTCGAGGAGCGTGCGCCACCCGTCGGGGGTCCGGTGGAGCAAGAGCCCGCCTTCGCCGCAGGCGTAGGGGCCGTCCTGGCCGTGGACGACGCCGTGGAGGGTCCGCGACGTGGGCGACTCGACCGCCTCCCAGCCGTCGATCCCAGCGCCGTCGTCGGTCACGGCCCCGTCGGCTGCCCGCCGTCTGCCGTCGCCGCTCCCCTCGGATTCGTCGTCAGCGTCCCCCGTCGCCGGGCCGACGCGCTGGAGCCAGTCGACCGCGTCCGTCACCGACTCGCCGACCCGGTCGATCATCGCACCACCTCGTGGGCCGCCGCGACGCGCGAGAGACCGACACTGTAGGCGGCTTCCCGCCAGCTCAGGTCGCACCGCTGCCGGCGGTCTCGCACGTCGTCGACCGCGTCGGTGAGCGCGTAGCCGAACTCGTTCGCCACGCGCGCTTCGCTCAGTCGGTCGCGACCGGCCGTCCGGACCCACTCGAGGCGGGCCGCGACCATCGTCCCGACCGTCGCCAGCACGTCGGGAACGACCGCGATACCGCGGTCCTCGAGGGCGCGCTGGCCGCCGGGGGTCACGCTTCCGGTGGCACCTTCGACGACGACGTCGGCACGGACCGTGTCCGCGTTCGCGGCGGTCACCGTGGTGGCGGGTGCCGCGAGAACCAGCACGTCGACGTTCCGCTCGAGGACGTCACGGGTGCCGACTATCGTCCCGTCGTCGTACTCGGCGAGCGTCGCCGGCCGCTGGAGATAGCTGGGAGCGAGGTCCGTATCCAGCCCGGTCTCGTCCGGTGCGGTCAGTCCCGCTCGGTCGCTGCACATCGCGACGACGGTGCCGCCCCGGAACTCGAGCAGGCGGGCGGCGGTCGCGCCGCGGTGGCCGGTGCCGTAGACGGCGATCGTCGCACCGGACAGCGGCCGGTCGTGGTCGGTCTCGAGGACGTCCTGGGTCACGCTGGCGACGCTCCGGCCGTCCGCCCGGGAGATCTCTCGGAACCCGCCGAGGGCCGGTGGTTTGCCGGCGACGGTCGCGTCGTGGGGGCCGTCGACGCGGTCGACGACGGCGTCGGCGAACTGCGCCATCGTGCGCTCGTCGGTCCCGATGTCCGGCACGAGGACGTCGCTGTGGGGGCCGACGCCGGCGACGGCGGCCGCGTACGATTTGGTGAGTCGGACACGCTCGTCCCGCGAGAGCGCCGTCGGATCGACCGCGACGCCGCCCGCTGCGCCGCCGAACGGAATTCCCGCGAGCGCGGCGCTGACGGTCGTCGCGGCCGCGAGTCCGGCGCAGTCGTCACCGGTCAGCGCGTCGGTGTACCGGTGCGGCCCGACGTACGGGCCGCGAACGCCATCGTGGCGGACCCGGTAGCCGTCGCAGACGCCGAGCGTGCCGTCGTCGCGTTCGAACTGCACCGAAATCCGCTGGCGGTGATCCGGATACATGAGTCGCTGCTCGATCCCGTCGGGAAGCGAGAGCCGCTGTGCGGCGGTCGCCGCGTACGTCCACGGGGCATCGAGATCGGGTGCTGTTCGACTACGTTCGTCGCTGGCGGAATCTGTGTGTATCGTCATTGTGGATCGATCGTTTCGTCGGGTCGACCGACGAGGGCGGTCGGGGTCGTCAGTCGACGTCGAACCGGCCGATTCAGTCGACGCGATCGGCGAGCGTGCGGCTCGGTCGGGAACCGGTATTCGCAGCGGCTGTGCGGCGCGAACGCGGTCGATCCGCGTTCATCGACGGTCGCAAAAGAGACAGCGTCGCTCCCACTCGTAGTGCTCCTCGAGGCGCTCGTTGGCGCGGGAACTCGGCCGGTACGCGTTGGTTCGGCCGTCGAGGGGGTGTTTCTCGACGTACCCCTCCTCGATGAGTTCGGCCAGGTTCTGGTAGAGCCGCCCCTGGGTAATCTCCTCGTCGTAGTAGCAGTCCAGCTTGTCTTTGATGACGAGGCCGTGGGGGTTGCGGTCCGCGAGCTTTCGGATGACGAACAGCTGATCGCGTTTGAACCCGGTCAGGTTCGTCAGCGGACGAGGATCCGAAACGTCGTGGCCATCCTGTTCGTCACTCTCAGGGGTCGATTCGTCATCGTCGTTGGTGTTCGTGGGTGTGTGATTGGACATCGGTTCAGCATCGGCGGCGAAGCCGCCGAAGCTACGTGCGGGGATCGAACCCGCAGCCGGCCGGATCCGGGCGTAGCGGGCGGCTTCAGGGACCGAACTCTTTCCGGTGTTCTCGGTAGAGAACGGCGATGAACGCCCCCAGCGGGAGCAGACCGAGAATTACGAGCAAGAGTCCGCTATAGATGGTGTTGGGCAGCTGCAATTGAACGACGAAATACGACAGGACGGCGATAGCGGCCGTAATCAACAGCGCAATACAGGAGCCAACGAGCCCGAAGCTCAGCTTCCGGAACCGCCACTTGAGGTTGTCCGATTGACGCAACTGCTTGACCAGAACGACGGTCGACGGAATCGTTATCGCGATCAGTTGGATCAGCATCAGCCCGACGTCGGTACTTGGCGTGGTTGACATTGTGGAAAGCTAGCGTGTTACGAAGGAGGTCGAACGGCACGCAACTGCAGTGGTCGTCTCTCGATACGACTGGGTCGGTCAGTCATCGGTGCGACTGGGATGGTCGTCTCTCGATTCTCTCGTTCGAATCAGCCGCCGATCCGGCTGATCGGTGGGTTGATCCCATCGCCGGCCGCGCGGGCGGTGAGCTCGGCCGTCTTCCGGGCCGGACTCTACCGCCATTCGCGCGTGTGCGACGGGCCGTCCTCGAGCGCCCACGGATCGTCGGGAGCGGGATCGCCGACCCACAGCGACCGACCGAGGTTCAGGAGGAAGACGAGTTGGCCGGCGGCGATGACGTACGCGCCGACGGTCGCGAGCTGGTGTAGCGGAGCGTATGCCGCGGGATACGTCGCGACGCGCCGCGGAAGCTGGGCGAGCCCGACGAGCAGCAACGCGCCGAAGGTCACCGCCACGCCGACGATCGTGAGCCAGCAGTGCAGGCGAGCGAGCCCGGGCTCGAGCCGTCGGCCGGTGAGCAGGGGGAACCAGTAGTAGGTGCCGGCGACGAGGGCGAGCCCGACGAAGCCGGCGAGCAGCAGGTGGAAGTGCGCGACGACGTAGTAGGTCCCGGTGTACCGGACGTTGATCGGGACGACGGCGAGGAAGACGCCGGTGACGCCGCCGACGAGGAAGAAGCCGACGGCGGCCAGCACCGCGAGCATGGGGGCGGTGTACCGGATCGAGCCGCCCCACAGTGTCACGAGCCACGTACAGAGCTTCGCCGAGCTCGGCAGGGCCACCGCCAGCGTCGTGATCATGAAGACGGTCCGAACGGACGGGCCGACACCGGTCACGAACATGTGGTGTGCCCAGACGGTGAACGAGACGACGCCGATCGCGAGCGTCGAGTACACCGACGACCGGCGGCCGAACAGCCGCCGCCCGGCGAACCGCGGGAGGACGTGGCCGACGATCCCCATCGGGGGTAACACCAGCACGTACACCAGCGGGTGCGCGAAGAACCAGAACAGGTGTTGCCAGAGCAGCGGTCCGCCACCGCCGACGAGGAACGCCGTGCCGAGCGTCCGGTCGGCGAGCAACAGTGCGACCGCGACGGCGAGTACCGGGAAGGCGACCAGCGACATCGCGCCCGCGGTCAGCACCGTCCAGGTGAACGTGTCGACGTCGAGCCACCGGATCTCGCGTCGCCGCCGGATCGTGACGACGAGGGTCCACGCCGTCGCCGCGGTTCCGACCGAGACGAGCAGGAGACCGACGAGGACGCTGTCGACGGCGGGGTTCTGCGACAGGACGCTCAACGGCGAGTACAGCGTCCAGCCGCTCGAGACCGGCTCGAGGCCGGCCACGCCGAGGATCCCGCCGACGGTGCCGGCCCGGATCGCGAGCGCCGCGGGCACCTGCAGCCAGAACGCCCAGACGCCGAGCCAAGGGTGTGCGATCCCGTCTGCCTCGATCGACGGGGGAACCGCGGCGTACGCGAACCCCCAGATCGCGGGCAACGCGAACAGGAACAGCATCGTCAGCCCGTGGGTCGTGAAGAAGGCGTTGTAGGTCTCGGCCGTCCAGCGGTCCAGGCTCGGCGTGACGAGCGCCGTTCGCAGGAACAGGGCGTCCAGCCCGCCCCACAGCCCCATCACCAGCGCGAACGCGAGGTGCCAGCGAGCGAGCCGCCGGTGATCGACCTGCGAGAGACCCGCGAGCGAGCCGCCAGCCCCCCCGAGCGCGCGCCGCGGCGTGGAAGACCGCGTCATTGCCGGTCCCAGGTGAACGCGCGACCCAGTTCGCGGACGCCGAGCAGGCCGAGCGTCGTCGCGGCGGTAACGGCCACGAGCGGATCGATCGCGTACAGGAGCCCGCCGAGCAGCGGCGCCGGAACGACGGCGATCCGGACCGCCGTCCGGATCTCGTCGGGGAGCGCGGGGCCGGGGACCGGCGCGGCTCGAGCGCTCGCGCCGACGGTCGGCCGGAGCGGCTCGATCGCGGTACGGAAGCCAAGCAGCGCGAACAGGGCGGCGACGACGCCCGCCCTGGCCGGGGCCGCGACGAGCGCCATCGGGACCAGCGAGAGCGCCGCGAGCCCGACGGCGAGCAGCGCCCGGCGATCGACGCGCGATGCGAGCACGGGGAACGAGACCGCGCCGGCGATCGCGCCGACGGCCTCGACGAGGACGAACAGGCCGAAGACCGCAGCCGGCGCGAGCGAGAGGCCGCCGACCGAGAGCGCGATCGGTCGGTACTCGACGACCAGGAGGATCAGGAACGGCGTGATCCCCGCGATCGCGACCCGGACGAGCGCGTCGCCGATGACCGCCCATCGCCGACGGTCGGGCAACTGCGAGACCGCGCGTCGGACGACCGTGAGCGACGGGTCCGGTTCGGGGACCGAGTCGTCCGCCGGTCCGTCGCGTCGCGGACGATCGCCGAGCAGGCGCGGTCGGTCGCGAACGGCTCCGAGCGCGACTGCACCGACGAGGGCGACCGCAGCGCCGGTCGCCGCCAGGAGCGCGAAGCCGGCACCGATACCGCCGACGCTGGCGACGGCCGCCGTCGCCAACACCGCCGCGGCGGCGACGCCGAGCGCACCGACGACGATCCGCGTTCGACGGTCGAGGCCGATCGTCCGCCGGGGCGACGAACTGTCGACATCGTCGTCCCCGACGGCGTCCGCGCTGGTGAGTCCGGTCGAGACCCGCGTATCGACGGGCCACAGGTCGCGTGCGGGGCCGGCGACGTGCCACGCCTGGAGGAGCACGACGCCGACGGTGAGCCAGCCGAGCGCTGATAGCGGGGTGCCCAGCAGCGTATCGAGCGTGGGTGCCCCCGCCCAGGCAAACAGGCCGATCGCCGCGAGCGCCGCGGACAGCACGGCGACCACGGTCGTTTCGAGACCGGTGGACGAGTCGTCGCCCGTCGCCTCGCTCGAGCGTTCGGACGCGGCGACGGCGACGCCGAGTCCGAGGGTTACCAGCGAGCCGACGACGACCGGCCCGTAGCCGAGCGCGGAGACGAACTCGGGCAGATATCGTTCGGCCAGGCGGATCGTTCCGTGGGTCGCCACGAGGGCGACGAGACAGACGAGCTGGACCGGATCGCTCCGTTCGGTGCCGGGTATCGGTTGTGGTGTCATAGCGTTCTGAAGTGGTGGAGTCGACGAGGTACTCGGCGGGTCGGATCGTTGGCGAGCGACCGTTACGGGTCGGAAATCGGTGACTGAGGCCAGCGCAGAACGCGCCAGCGCGTCCGCTGGTGACAGTGTGGACTCCGCGATCGGTCGACGTGGGATCGCGCCGCGCTCACTTCAGCCCGCGGTCCTCGAGCGCGTAGGCGAGCCGCTCGAGGGCCTTGTGGGCGTGATAGATGACGCCGGCGACGTGGGGCGCGAGTCGGTTGCCGATCCGGACGCGCTGGTGGGGCTCGAGGGCGACGTAGACCTGTACCGCGAGGATCGGGATGGCGACGACGTTGAAGAGCGTCGTGAACGTCCCGGAGATCGTGCCACCGGCCTCGCCGGCGGGCGGGATGAGACCGAGTCCGCCGAAGAGGAGTTCGACGACCGCGCCGGCGGTGATCGCCGCGACGAAGAACGCGACGGAGACGACGGCGGCCATGCGGGTCCCGTAGTACCGGCGGTAGGTGCGGACCAGCGGCAGGATCAGCAGGTCCGCGAAGATGAACGCGAGGACGCCGCCGAAGGAGACGCCGTTCTCCCAGAGGACGAGCGCGAAGGGGACGTTACCGACGGAACAGAGGAACGTCAACACCCCGACCACGGCACCGATGACGACGTTCGAGCCGAGCCGCGTGAGACTCCCCTCGGCACCGACACCGAAGAGGGCGGTCCACCACGACGTGGGGACGAGCGCGGCCAGCAGTCCCGCGATGAGAAACCCCAGGGCGATGTCTCGCCAGAGCATATCCCACTCGCGGACGGCGTTCGCGGTCGCCGATCGCCAGCGGTCGGCCGAGAGGAGTTCCGGACCGGCAGTGACCGCGTCCCGGTCGGTCGCCGGATCGTACGCGTTAGCGCAGCCGGAACAGCAGAAGTACTGTCGTTCGCCGTCGACCGTCCGTTCGATCGTGTCCGCGTCGGTCGGACTCGCGGCCATCCCGCAGGTGGCACACTCCGTGTCCTCGAGCCCCCGGGCGCGGGCCCGCGCTCGCTCGATCCAGGACTCGGGGACGAAGCGCCGGTAGAAGACCCCGAGGACGGCGACCGCGACGAGCCCGCCGACGATCTCCGCGGCGGCGAACTGCCAGCCGAGCAGGAGCGTCACGACGAGCGCGAGTTCGAGTACGAGATCCGTACTCGCGAACTGGAACGCACCCAGACTGGACGCGGCCGAGGCACCCTTCGTGAACAGTGATCGGGTCGTCGCCACCGCGGAGAACGAACAGCTCGAGGAGGACGCGCCGAACAGCGCTCCGTAGCCGATCTCCCGCCAGCCGTCGTCGCCGAGGTAGTCGGTCAGCCGGTCCTCGGAGACGAACTCCTGAACCGCGCCGGTGATCGTAAAGCCGAGCACGAGCGCCCACCAGGTCTCCCAGGCCATCTCGAACGCGATGATCGCTCCCTCGACGACGGCCAGCAAGAACGCGCCGAGCGCACCCGCGAGCCGCGCCGCGAGATCGAGTCCGCCGCCGTTCGGGGCGACGGGGGGGCCGGGTAGCAGTCCGAGCGTCAGGGCCGGGCGACCCCGTCCGTGCTCGATCATCGCGACCGCCAGCGAGGCGACGGGTCGTCCCTGTGCGAGCGCGAGGCTTGACGCGTCAGTGAGTGAGTGGAACGCTGAGAGCATGGTGGAGAGGCGGCGATCCGACGGGCCGAAGGAAGCGAGGAGTCCGACCGCAGCGATCGGTCGGAGAGCAGCGGCTGTGCTGTCGAGCCAGGAGATCATCCGCGCCGAGTGGCGCGTCGTCCGGGCTAGCCAACACCAATAACCAACAGTCCGGACCTCATAAAAATGGACGAAACCTAGAGGATCTATACCGAGCGCCGAACTGCGGTCGCGTCGTGTGCGGACCGGGGCTGACCGAATCGGTCGTCGTCAGCGGGCCAACAACCCGATCGCGCGGTGGCGATTGTAGAGGTAGGCAACGCAGACCGCCACGGTCGAGAGCAGAAACGCGAACACGGTGACGGCGATCGCGATTCCGAACCCGGCCGCCAGCCCGGAGAGCACGCCGAGAACCAGGGGCGCAGCGACCGCCGCACCCACGTAGATCTCTCGATCGGGCGTCCACGCCTCGGCTTCGTCCGTGGCGAACTCGACGTCGCGCCAGATCGACGGCAGCGTGAGCGCGCCGACAGCGGTGACGACGATCAGGAGCGCGACGCTCCCGAGACTCGAGGCCACGACCGAGCCGCCGCCGGTAAGGCGAGCGAGCGAGACGATGCCGAGCAGGCTCAGAATGGGATAGCCGATGAGGACGTACCAGTACCACGGTGCACGATCGGTCGGATCGACGGCTGCGAGCTCATCACGAGACATGACGCATCCGCGGTATGAACCGCCTACTGATAAGGTGTCTAGATACATAATATTATTTCACAAAATAATCGAAACATACGTCTAGAGCCTCCTATGGGTCCGTTTCTTTATTGTAGAGGTTCTCAATATTGTGTCAGCTTATGGCGCTGGCAGCGCTAGCCGGGATGCGCGGTCGAGCCCCGTTGTGGGTTCGATCACCCCCATCCACAGATGATTGGAAAACACGCATTCTGTCCGACCAGCGGTGCATCTCTCTCGCGAGAGGTTCACTACGACGAACGCGGCCGCCCGGAACGCGTTCCCCAGGCCGACGACCTCTCGCCGAACGCGGCGCTCGACGGTCCGCTCACCACGGGGAAGCGTCGGTCTTCGAGGCGTGCCCTTGCGACCTACTTCCGGCGGTGTCACCGCCGGCACGCCGATCCGAACGACGGCCTCTACTGTCGCGCCGCACTCTCGCTCACCCGCCTCAAACGAGCGGCGACGGGCCGTCAGGAACGCGACGTCATCGTCTGGTACGCTCTCGGCGAACGACTCGCCCGTGACGGGTTCGACGTCGAGTGGATGCGAGCCCACGCGGAGCCGCGGTGTCCCGACTGCGGCGGCCGGTTGACGTACGTCTCAGCGGCCGACGGACCCGTCGGCCGCTGTGGAAACTCGTGTCGCAGCGGCCGAGACGATCGGCTCGAGACGATTCGGGAGACCGTTTGTTCGCTGTTCGCTCGAACGTTCCCCGACGATCCGGACCCAGCTACCGATGCGCTCACGCTACTGTGACGGACCGCGACGGATACGGACGGTCCACCTCCCTCACGGAAACGTCGAACATGCGCCTGTTGACGGTGCTCGCGTCCTCACAGTCGAGCGTCGACGAGGTTACGGCGGTCATCGAGCGCCACGACCTCGAGTACAGCCTCACCGACCACACGGACGGCGAGTGTCGGACGATCACCGTCCCTGCGCCCGCACACGCGGTCGAACCGCTCGAAGACGATCTGGCGACGGTCGCTGGCGACGTCACCGTCGTCGTCGAAGAGCCGATGGCGATCGTCGGCAGCGACTGGGACGACTCCGCCCGGCGACGAGAGTGGCTCTCGTTCAAGCGCATCTCGCGGAGCGAGCTCCGATCGAAGGCCCAGTCGCAGTTACCCTCGCTCGTCATCTTCGCCGCGATGACCGCGATCAGCGGCATCGTCGCCACCACCGGCGTCCTGCTCGATTCGCTCGCGGTCCTGGTCGGCGCGATGGTGATCGCACCCCTGCTGGGGCCGGCGATGGCCTCGAGCGCCGCGACGGTGCTCGACGAGCGCCGGCTGTTCGTCCGCGGCGTCAAACTCCAGCTCGTCGGGATCGGCGTCGCGATGGCGAGCGCCCTCGCGTTCGCGGCGTTCGCGCAGACCTCGACGGTCATCACGGCCGCCGTCGATCTCGAGGCGAGCCTCGGGCTCGGCAGCCACGGCTTGCCGCCGTCGCTGCTCGTGACCGTCGCGGTCTGCTCGGGGATCGCCGCGGGACTCGGCATGGCGACGACCGGCATCACGGACCTCATCGGGGTGATGATCGCGGCCGCGATCATGCCGCCGATCGGCGTCGTCGGCGTCGGCGTCGCCTGGGCCGAACCCGCGGCCGTCCTCGGCTCGCTCGTCGTCGTCGCGGTCAACGTGATCGCGATCAACGTCGGCGCGATCGCGACCCTGTGGACCGTCGGCTTCCACCCCACGGATCGGTCGCGAATCCGCACGACCAGGGGGGCCATCCTCCGACGAGTCATTCTGCTGACGGCGCTGCTACTGGTCGCGATCCGACTCCTCGAGGTGGTCTCCGATGGCCTCTGAACCGCTCCGCTACCGACGTCCTCCGTTCCCATGACTGACGACCCACCACGCTCCGATTCCGACCCCGATCTCGAATCGCCCCCGTCCGTCGCGGCAGGCCGTTCCCCGGACGCCGAGACGGCCGGCGAGCCCGATCGCTCGGGCCACGGCCCCGACGAGCGAGCCGACCGCGATCGCGACGGCCGCGAGGACGAGGAGTCGTCCTCGTTCGGTCTCTCGCTCGTCGGGTACGTGCTGCGACTGACGGTCGCCACGCTGGTGGTCGGCGCTCGCCTCCTCTCGACCGGCGGCCGAATCGGCCTCCGGTATCTCACCGACACGCCGTCGCGTCGACGGGCCAGCCGGTGGCTCCTGCTCGAGGGGGATCGGCGGGCGATCGTCGGCGGATTCGTCGCCGGCGTCTTCGCGATCGCGCTCGTCCTCGGCGTCAGCGACGTCATCGGCGTCCGGGAGAGCCGATTCGTCACGACGATGTTCAGTACGATGATCGCGGGGCTGTTCTCGTTCATCCCGATCGTCGTCGCGGTCAACCAGTTGATCATCTCGCGGCTGTTCGGGACGCCCGATCGGCTCACCGAGCGCATCGACGGCGTCCAGGAGTTTCGCAGCCGCGTCGAGGCACAGACCGAGGGCGACGGCGTCAGCCCCACCGGTCCCGCGCCCTTCCTGGCACGGCTGGCCGGGACGCTCGGCAGCCGGGCCGACGAACTCGCGACCGAATGCGGCGACGCGGACGAGCCCGTTGACGGTGGTCGCGAGCGCAGCCGCGTGGCCGACGACCGGCCAGACGGCACCCCGATCTCCGCCCTCGAGTCGATCTGTCGCTTCGCGGCGCGAACCCGCGAGCACACTCGCGACCTCTCCGCGCAACTCACCGGCGGGACCGAGTCCGTGTTCGCCGTCGTCCTCCCGACGATCGACCACGACTACGCCGGTGCCGCCAACGAAGCGCGCCGTCTCGAGCGCCGGTTCGACGAGGAACTGTCGGAGCGAGCGACGTCGCTGCTCTCGGAGATCCAGGACCTGTTCGTCACGGCCGACGCGACGCGACAGTACTTCACCACGATCTACCTCCAGCGCGAACTCTCGCGGCTGTCGCGGCTGATCACCTACAGCGGCACCGGCGCGATACTGCTCTCGTCGCTGGTCATCATGATCTACGCGAGCGGCTACCCGCCGGTCGCCTTCGAGGGGTGGCTGCTCGTGCTGGTCAGTCTCGCGCTCGCGGTCGCGTTCAGCCCGCTCGCGGTGCTGTTCGCCTACGTCGTCCGCATTTCGGCGGTCCTCATGCGGACCTCCGCACCGGGCGCGTTCACGCCGCCGGGCGAGTTCCACGAGTCCCACGACGCCGAGGCGACTCGAGGGGTCGGGAGCGACGAGACGACTCGGGCGGACGACCGCGCGCAGTCGGTCGAGGACGCCCCGTGACCGATCGCTACCGATCGTCCAGACGGGCCGTCCTCGCGTCGGTCGGCGGCGCGGTCGGCTCGCTCGCGCTGGCCGGCTGCGCCGGCCGCGACAGCGAGTGGGTCGCCGCCGACGTCCCGACCGACGCGACGCTGTACGACGTCGTTCCGACGGCCGACGGGGCCTACGCCGTCGGCGAGGGCGGTGTCGTCCTCGCGCGCGAGGGCGACGAGTGGGTCGTCCGCCTCGAGAACGGGCTCTCGGCGGCGGGGGACGGTCTGCGCTCCGCGGCGGTCACGAGCAACGGGCGGGCGCTGTGGGTCGCCGGCGACAGCGGCGCGCTCGGGCTCTACGACGTCGTCGCCGACCGCGTCGTCGACTTCTCGGCACCGAAGGAGAAGACGACCTCCTGGACGGCGATCGCGGCCGCTGGACTGGCCGGCGACGAGCGACTGACGGCGATCAACAGCTCCGGCGAACTCCTCCGGGGCCGGCGCGACGGCCCGACCGTCGAGTGGAGCGACGTGATCGAGCCCGGCTCCGGCTCGAGCGTGACCGGGATCGACCTCACGCCGCTCGCGTACGGCTACGTCGTCGACACCGACGGCGGGGTCTTCGAGTCCCGCGACGGCGGCGTCTCGTGGAGCCGCATCGGGATCGCGGGCGCTGGCGTGAACTTCGCCGCGGTCGCGGCGACCGACAGCGGCCACGTCTCGGTCGCGGGCGGCAACGGCGTCGTCTACACGTACAACGGCGTCGACTGGTCCCGAACGACGCTGGGCGAACAGCCGATCGCGGCGCTCGAGAGAAGCCGCGACACCGCGCTGGCCGTCTCGGCGGCGGGAGCGATCTACGAGCGGGACTTCGACGGCTGGTCCGAACTCGTCGACCTCCGTCCGGGGAACGAACTGCGCGCGGTCGCGCTCGGGACCGCCCGATCGCCGCAACTGGTCGTCGGCGACTCCGGGACGGTGTTCGAACGGCGGTACTGAGGGCCCGGGAAAGCGTCTCGACTCGGCGTGGGGGCTGCGGTGGCGCGCACTGTCGGCCACCCTCGCTCACGCCCGCTCGGCTGACGATGCTGCGTGCGGAGAACTCGTTGCATTCGTCCCCGTTCCCCTCTCGCCCCCTCCTCGTTTTCTAGACCGTCTTGCAGGGGAACGCCCATCCGGTATCGGCTCGAGTTCGGAGCCTCCTCGAGAACGGACCGCTCACCGAATCTCCCGAACAGTGATCCTCCGAGTACGGTCGATGGTCACGAGAAACCGGTCGTGAGTGAACGTGAGTCGCGGATATTCCGTCCGATCGTCGTCGGAGTAGAGTGCGTTTACGGCTTCGGGATCGATGCTGTCGAACAATGGCGGAAGCGTGGCAGAATCAGTCGGTGTGGCGTCTTTGAGTACCCGAACGATCGCCGTAACCGGCGTTCCATCGGTTTCCGGTTCGTAGACTGCTTGCCGTGACGGCATGGTTATGTCCCTCTCCCAGACGACAGTAGCGGAGCGTGATTGTGCGCCTTCGATCGGTGCCATCTCCTGCTTCGGTCTCCAGTGAGTTCCGAACTGATCGCGTCCGTTCTCATCGTCATAGTGGTGTTGGGTGCTTGAGATGTTCTTCTTCCTCTCGGTACAAATAGATTGCTTTTACCATGTTCGTTGTAGATAGCATTGTTCGATGCAGAATGCTCGTATATCTGTTTGGCTCAACCATGTACTCTCAAGCGAGTATGGCTGGAGACGAGCGCAGTGGTCCGTTCGAAGAGCAGTACTCGGACGACGATCTGCTCGAGTTCGTGGCTGCGAACGAGGTCGTGACAACCAGAGAGGTCGCCGAACACTTCGACTATCACTTACAGACCGCACGGAGACGGCTCAAGTCGATCGAGGAGGACGGGAGAGTGAACAAGAAAGACGTCGGAAAACGGTTCGTGTGGTGGCTACCGCAGGGGTGACTGGCGCGGATCGGCAGCGACCGAGTCCGTCCCGTTACGCTTTACCCCCACCAGCCCGAATCGAGGCCCAATGACTGCCCAGACCGTCCAGCAGGGCGACCTCGTGACCGTCATCGGGCTCGAGGTGCACGTCCAGCTGGAGACCGACACGAAGATCTTCTGTGGCTGTTCGACCGAACAGACCGACGAGCCCAACGAGAACGTCTGCCCGGTCTGTCTCGGGCTCCCGGGTGCGCTCCCGGTGCTCAACGAGGGTGCCGTCGAGGCCGCCGTCAAGATCGGCAAGGCCATCGACGCCGACATCCCCGAAGAGACCCGCTTCCACCGGAAGAACTACTACTACCCCGACCTGCCCAAGAACTTCCAGATCACCCAGTACGACGAGCCGATCTGTCAGGACGGCGCACTCGAGGTCGCCGTCGAGGGCCAGCGCCGCACCGTCGCGATCGAGCGCGCCCACCTGGAGGAGGACCCGGGCAGCCTCCAGCACGTCGGCGGCGGTGGCGGCATCGATTCGGCCGAGTACACCCTCGTCGACTACAACCGCGCGGGGACGCCGCTGATGGAGATCGTCACGGCCCCCGACTTCCGCAGTCCGAGCGAAGTGCGGGCGTTCCTCGCCGAACTCGAGGAAGTCCTCGAGTACCTGGGCGTCTTCGACGCCGAGCGCGACGGGAGCCTGCGAATCGACGCCAACCTCTCGATCATCCCCGACGACGAGATCGACGGCGACGGGACCGACGAGATCGGAATCGAGGCGCTCGAGGCCGCGAATCGAACGGAGGTCAAGAACATCTCGAGTCACAAGGGCGCGGAGAAGGCGCTGGCCTACGAGGAGACCCGTCAGAAGAACGCGATCCAGCGCGGGCGTGCGGTCGAACAGGAGACTCGCCACTGGGACGAGAGTCGGGGAATCACGGTCTCCATGCGTTCGAAGGAGGAAGAAAAGGACTACCGCTACTTCGAGGAGGCCGACCTGCCGCCGCTGCGCGTCTCGGACTGGAAAGACGAGATCACCATTCCGGAACTCCCCTCGGCGCGCCGCGAGCGGTTCCAGGCGGAGTACGGCCTGAGCGAGGAGGCCGCCTCGAAGCTCACCTCGACCAAGCAGGTCGCGGACTTCTACGAGGACGTCGCGGGCGAGTTCGACCCCGACCTCGCGGCGACGTGGGTCGCGGACAACCTGCTCGGCGAACTCAACTACCGCGACATCGAGATCACCGAGATCGAGAGCCGCCTCGCGGAGGTGACGCGACTCGTCGAACTCGTCGCCGAGGACGAGATTACGGCGAAAAACGCCCGCGAGACGGTGTTGCGGTCGATGCTCGACGACGGCCGGACGCCCGACGAGGTCGTCGCCGAGGAGGGCCTCGGCAAGACGGGCGAGGACGAAGTCCAGCAGGCCGTCGTCGAAGCGATCGACGAGAATCCCGACGCCGTCGACGACTACGAGAGCGGCGACGACGGCGCGATCAACTTCCTCGTGGGCCAGGTCATGCAGAAGACCGGCGGAAGCGCCGATCCGGGCGACGTAAACCAGCTGCTGCGGAGCGAACTCGAGGGGTAGCGACCGACCGCTCGCTTCGATCGCGGTCGGCTTTTTGGACCAGCGTTTTCGAGGCGCGGTTGCGAGCTTCGCGAGCAACCCGACGAGACGACGGTGGCAGAACTGACCGGCGGGAGCACGGATCCGGGTGACGTGACCCGGCTGCTGCGGAGCGAACTCGAGGGGGAGCAACCGACCGCAAATCGGGCGTGAGAACGCGTTACAGCCGGGATCGGAGAGTGAGGGCGAGCGGTCCGTTTGCCGGCGTCGCGAGAGATGAACACTTTTTGTTGCTGAACGGATCGGTCTACAGTATGGTCTCCGATACTAACCAGTCCCCGAACAGGACAGTCGACCGGCCGGCTGCTGACGAGAGCGGCTCCAGTACTGTGATCAACGCAGCGATCGGTGCGGCCGTCGGCATTGTCCTCTTGTTCGTCCCGTTTTCCACGCTGCTCGGCGGGGCGATCGCCGGTTACCTCGAGGGCGGTGAGCCGGGCGACGGGTTGCGGGTCGGTGCCATCGCCGGTGCCTTCATGCTCGTTCCGATGATGCTCGTGGGACTGTTCTTCATGCTGTTCTTCATCGGTTTCGGGGCCGGGGCACCTCTCATGCTCGGCGTGATGGCTACCGGCATGTTGCTGTTCGGCGCGCTGTACATCGTCGGATTGAGCGCCGCCGGTGGGTACCTCGGTATCTACCTCGAAGACGAACTGTAGCCGGCGAATTCCCCGGTCGGAACGGACGTGGAACGGGTTCGCCAGTACGGACGGTTCGGCGGATTACCGGTCCGCCACGAAGCGTCGGATGTCGTCCGCAACCGCACCGTCCTGTTCGTCGGAAACTCCCGTGAACCACCCGAGTTTTGGGTCATCGTTCGTTCTACGCCGCTCCTCGAGGTCGATAGTCCCGTCTACCGCGCCACGAAACACCACGTTGTACATCGTAACGGACTGGCGATCGTCGCTCGAGAGGTGGAGGTCGAGACGACGAACGCGTTCCACCTGATCGAGGACGACCTCGATACCGAGTAGTTCCGTTGCCTCCTGACGGACGACGGTCGTCCAGTCCGCCCCGGGCTCAGCCGGGAAGGCGAGGAGGGTCCACCCGTGGGAGCCATCGTTTTGCAACAGTACTGCGCCCTCGTCGTTGGTAATTCCGACCACGGCATGACTGTCCACGTCCTCGGCGATCGACTCGAACGCCGTTCGATCGACGGATCGCGTTTCCTCGTGGAACGGAATGCTCTCACGGTCGCGCAGGGATTCGGGGTGAGAAAAGGAGTCCATCTCTGCAGGACACACACGGAACGTCATAAATTTCGACCGAAACAGACGATGACGAACGCACGGACTGTGACTCGGCCGAGTACGTCGCGTCCCCGTCGCAGGAACCGACTCTCGAGGCGGGATCGTCCCGATCAGTTCGGGCCCCGACGGCGTCGGGCGTCCCGTTCCGCTATCGCGCGAATTATTACCGGGTAGCATGTCGGTAGGGGACATGGACCGTATTTCGCTCGGGAACGACGAATTCGAGGGCCGAAACAACGCCTACGTCCTCGCCGACGACGATACCGGCGAGCTCGCGCTCGTCGATACGGGGATCGCCACCGACGACATCCGGCGCGACCTCCGCGAGGGCCTCGCCGAGCGCGGCTACGAGCTGTCCGACGTCGACGACATCGTGCTCACTCACTTCCACGTCGATCACGCCGGCCTCGCCGGCGAGATCCAGGCTGCGAGCGGCGCGACGGTCTCCGTCCACGCGGCCGACGCCCCGTTGGTCGCTCAGGACCCGGACGCGGTCGCCGCCGTCGAGGAGCGCCGCCGGGAACTCCTCGCGGAGTGGGGCGTCCCCGAAGACGCGCGGAACGAGTTCTTTGCCTTCTTCGAGTCGGTGGAGATCGAGGGCCGGCCGGCCGAGCCGACGCCGATCGAAGACGGGGACGTACTCGAGGTTGGCGGTCGAACCCTCGAGACGGTTCACGCGCCGGGTCACGCGGCGGGACTGTGTTGTTTCGAGACGGCCGACGGCGACGAGGCGTTCGTCGGCGACGCCGTCCTGCCGGTGTACACACCAAATGTCGGCGGCGCTGATTTCCGGGTCGACCGTCCCCTCGAGAAGTACGTCGCCACCTTGGAACGGCTCATCGATCGCGACTACGACCGGGTCTGGCCCGGTCACCGCGATCCCATCGAAGAGCCGACCGAGCGCGCCGAGACGATCCTCGAGCACCATCGCGAGCGGACGGCGACGATCCTCGACTTCCTGACCGACCACGGATCGGCCGACGCCTGGACGGTTAGCAACTACCTGTTCGGCGACCTCGAGGGGATCCACATCGTCCACGGTCCCGGCGAGGCGTTCGCTCATCTCGATCACCTCCGCCACGAGGGGGTCGTGGCGTACGAAAACGGCGAGTACTGCCCGGTAACCGATCCGATCTCGGCGACGGAACTCGTCTGAGCGGTCGATCGCGGCGTGGCTGTGACTCGCGAACGACTCCCGGTCTCGAGTGAACTCACCTTTCGTGTATTGTTCACAAGATCCTTGCTAACTTCCCTCACCTTTATTAAGTGGGAATCGAAAGGGGTGGGTGAGAATCGGTAACTCAGTGACACACAATGGCTAACGAAGATAACAATAATCCTCAAACGAGTAGATCTGGAAACGCCCCCGTCGGACGCCGAACGTTCCTCGGGGCTGCGGGCGCTGGTGCGGTCACGACGACGCTGGCCGGCTGTCTAGGGGGTGTGGACAGCGGCGGTGACGACGGCGTGTTCAAAATCGGCCACCTGGGCCCGACCGAACTTCAGATGGGGCGCGGTGCCGAACGGAGCGCGGAACTCGCCGTCGCCGAGCTGAACGAGAACGGTGGTATCCAGGGACAGGACGTCGAACTGCTCTCGGAAGACACCGGTGGCCAAGTGTCGGAGGCCGAGCGGGTGACGGAAAATCTCGTCGGTTCGGACCAGGTCGACCTGCTCGTCGGTACCTTCGTCAGTGAAGTCACCCAGGGGATCATGGACTACGTCGCGGAACGAAACGTGCCGTTCGTCATCACCGGCTCCGCCGATCCGGCGACGATCACGGAACGACACGGGCAGGACTACGAAAAATACAAGAATATCGTTCGAACAGGCCCGATCAACTCCGATCTGCAAGCGGAAGGCATGGCCAACTACGCGAGCTACCTCAACGATCTCCACGGCTTCGAGAACTTCTCGATCCTGGCCGACGACGCCGCCTGGACCGGGTCGTTCCGGGAGATCCTTCCGGATGCGATCGAGGAGAACGGCGACCTCTCGGTCGTCTACGAGGACAGAATGCCGCTCGGAGAGGACAACTTCAATCCGTACATGGACGAGGCCGCCGCAAACGACACCGATGCCGTCCTCCGATTCATCGCACACGGCGGTGCCGCAACGTTCAGCAGCACCTGGGCGCAAAACGAGTACCCGTTCGCCGTCGAAGGGATCAGTGTGCCGGGGATGTCCCCCGAGTTCCTGGCTGCAACCGAAGGTGCCGCGATGTACGAAACGACGTCCCAGTCCGGTGCGGGCGGCGTCTCGGAGCTGACCGAACAGACGATGCCGTTCGTCGAAGCGTACGACGAAGAGTACGGCGGCGAAGAACCGCCGAGCAAGCCGATGTACATGGGATTCAACTCCTACGACGGAATCCTCTTCTACGCGAACGCGGTCGAAGAGGCCGACACTATCGACTACAACAGCGATCTCGACAGCATCGTCGACGCCATGCTCGGCCTCGAGTTCACCGGCGCTGCGGGGAAGATTTCGCTCTACGGCAAGGATTCGGAGTACCCGAACGACCTGAAGGAGACCAGAGACGACGACGGTATCATCTCGAACTTCCCGGTTACGCAGTGGCAACCAGACGGGGACGGCGGTGTCGTCGAGTGTGTCTACCCCGAAACGTACGCGACTGCGGATCACATCGTCCCAGAGTGGATCTAAGCGGAATACGAAGGAATGTTAGAGACACTACTCTCGATTCTGGTGTTGGGGGCGATGATCAGCGCCGTCTACGCACTGATCGCGATCGGATTCACCATGATCTTCGGCGTCGGTGGCGTGTTGAACCTCGCACACGGTGCGCTGATCATGCTTGGTGCCTTCGTCTATCTCGCGCTGACGTCGACCGCTGGTGCGATCTCACTGCCGCCGATCGTGGGATTCCTCATCGCGGTCGCCGTCACGGCCGCTGCATCGTACGCGCTGTACGCCGGACTCGTCAAGTACATCGAGGACAACATCGTGATCACGTTCCTCGCGACGGTCGTCGTGGCGCTCCTGTTGACCGAGCTGATTATCATCCAGTTCGGCAGCGCACCGTCACAGCTCATTCCGATCGTTTCGGGGACGATATACCTCGAGTCCGTCGGCACTCGGATTCGGTACGCACAGTTGCTCGCGTTCGTCGTCTCGTGGATCGCGATCGGCGCCCTCTGGTACTACGTCACGAAAACCGACGAGGGGCGCTCGATTCTCGCAACGTCGATGAGTACGCGCGGCGCGGAACTCACCGGGGTCAACCTACAGAAAGTCAAATCCCGAACCTGGCTGATCGCCGGCACGTTCGCCGGGATCGCCGGCGTGTTTATCGGGACCCTGAACTCGACGTCACCGCAGATGTGGCTCAGTCCGCTCGCACTCGCCTTCATCATCGTCGTGATCGGCGGCATCGGCAGTATCAAGGGCTCCGTCATCGCGGCGTACCTCATCGGCTACCTCGAGACGGCGACGGTCGAGCTCCTTGGAGCGAATTTTCAGGGGGTCCTATCGTTAGTCGTTCTCGTCGCGATCTTACTGGTCAAACCAAACGGCTTCTTCGGGAGGGAGCTCGTCCATGAGTAGCGCTACGGATCGGTTGAACGCTGCGACGAGTAGCGCAACGGATCGGTTGAGTATCGTGACTGGCCCCATCGATCAGTTACTCCAACCGCTGGCGAACGTCTACAACCGGTTGGTCGGTGACTACTTCGGTGAAATGAACGGGCTCCAGTTCGTGTTGATCTTCGGAACGGCCGCCGCGCTGTTGACAGCGCCGTTCTGGGGGAACTTCGGGCTCGTCAGAGCGATGTCCATCGCAGCGATCTGGGCGATCTTCGCGATGAGCTGGGACATCCAGAGCGGCTACACCGGCTACATCAGCTTCGGTCACTCGGTGCTGTCCGGTGCTGCGGGGTACACGACGGCGATGCTCATTCACAACGTCGACCCGGGACTGTCGATGATGATCACCATCCCGGTGTCGATCCTCGCCGCACTCGTGGTCGGGCTCGTCATCGCCTTGCCGTCGCTCCGGCTGACCGGGCCGTACTTCTCGTTGATTACGTTCGTCGCCGTGTTGATCTTCTACCGATTGATCCCCTCGTTCAGCGAGTACACTGGCGGGGAAACGGGAATCCAGTCGGTGGAGGTCTTCACCTACGATCCGGTCGCCCGGTACTACTACATGATCGTGCCGATGCTCCTGATCGCGATCGTGCTGACGCTGATCGCTCGCTCGAACATCGGATTGATCCTCGTGTCGATCCGCGAAAACGAGGCTGCAGTCAACGCGGCCGGGATCAACGCGACGAAATTCAAGATCTTTTCGTTCGCACTGAGTTCGATCCCGATGGGGATCGGCGGCGTGTTGCTGGTCCACTTCAGCGGCGGCGTCGATCCGACGACGTTCATCGTCGTCGACCGAAGTATCGAAATGATCGCGATCGCCGTCCTCGGCGGGATGAGTTCGATCCTCGGCCCGCTCGGTGGGGCATTCTTCCTCATCGTGCTCCGGGATTACATCCTCACCGACATCGCCAACCTCGGATCGTCCATTCGCTGGACGGTCTTCTGGGCGCTCGTGTTACTCGTGCTGGTGTTCGCCCGCGATGGCGTGTTCCGCAAACTCTGGCACGGGCTCGACCGGCTCGGAGGTGATCGCCGATGAGTCTGCTCGAGGTCGACGGGCTGACGAAGAAGTTCGGCGGTCTGGTCGCCGTCGACGACTTCTCGCTCGAGGTCGAGGAGGGAGAGATCGTCGGCCTCATCGGACCGAACGGCTCCGGAAAGTCGACGGTGTTCAACTGTATCATGGGCATCTACGACGTCACCGACGGGGCGGTTCGCTTCGACGGTGCCGACATCACCGACGACGCGACCCACGAGGTCGTCAACAAGGGGCTCTCGCGAGTCTCCCAGGAGTCGAACCCGATCCAGGAGATGCCGGTTGCGGGCAACATCAAGCTGTTCACGCTCCCGAACCGCATCTTCTCGTTCTACGGCGGTGCGACCGACGAGGAGATCTACGAGTACGCCGCCCGCATCGATATCGAGGACAAGCTCCACGAGATGCCGGACGAGTTGCCCCACGCGGACGTTCGTCGGCTCGAGATCGCCAAGGCGCTGGCGACCGAACCCGAGATGATGCTGCTCGACGAACCGTTCGCCGGGATGAATCAGGCCGAGATCACCGAACTGGCCGACCAGATCGATCACTTCCGCGATGAGGGGATGACGATGGTCGTCGTCGACCACAACATGGGCGGCCTGATGGAACTCGTCGATCGAATCGTCGTGATCAACAACGGTGACTTCCTCGCGGCGGGAACGCCCGAGGAGATCGCCGAGAACGAAGCGGTGCAGGAAGCGTACCTCGCCGGGGAGGGTCTCTAATGACGGACACGATACTCGAGATCGAAGATCTCAACGTCTACTACGGCAAGTCACACGCGTTGAAGGGCGTCTCGCTGTCGATCAACGAGGGCGAGATCTACGGCGTCATCGGGCCCAACGGGGCCGGGAAGACGACCATGCTCAACGCCATCGCCGGCTTCGTCGACTACGAGGGGACGATACGGTACGACGGAACGGATCTCACCGGCGTGAGCCCGCAACAGCGCGTCAGGGACGGCCTGATCTACTGTACCGAGGATCGGGACCTGTTCCCGTACTTCTCGGTTCACGAGAACCTGCTGATGGGCGCGCAGTTCCGCAACGACCGCGATTCAGTCCGGCAGGATCTCGATATGATCTACGAGCTGTTCCCGCGGCTCGACGAACGCCGCGAACAGGAGGCCGAGACCATGAGCGGCGGCGAACAGCAGATGCTCGCCGTCGGCCGCGCGCTCATGAGCGATCCCGACGTGCTGATGCTCGACGAGCCGACGCTCGGCCTCGCTCCGGTCATCATCCAGGACATCAGCGAGGCGCTCGAGCGACTCTCGGACCAGGGCCTGACGATCCTGCTCGCCGAGCAGAACTCGACGTTCGCGCTGCGCCACGCCGAGCGGCTCTCGCTGATCGAAACCGGCGAGATCGAACTGGCGGGAACGTACGAGGAGTTCCACGACAACGAGTACGTCCGCGAGGCGTACGTCGGCGTCCACTGAGGGGCCGACGTCCGAGTTCGATTCCGAGTTCGATTTCGATTTCGAGTTCGACTTCGACTTCGAATTTTCGAGTGCGATGCCGGCCGCCCAGCGGCGCTACGCGTCCGACGCGAGTCCGCCCTGGAACGTCGCCACGGCGTCCCGGAACGCGTCCGGGATGCGGGTCGTCTCCTCGGTCTCGAGGTCGACGGCGACCTGCGTGACGGTGCCGTCGGCCAGCAGTTCGCCGTCGTGTTTGCGCGTGGCCCGATACTCGTACTCGAGACTCGCCGTGCCGATGTCGGCGACCCGCAGTTCGTTGACGATCACGTCCTCGAACTCGGCACCGGTGCGGTAGTTCAGTTCCGTGTTGGCGACGTGGATCTGCCAGCCGTTGTCGATCATCCGATCGTAGCCGTAGTCGATCGCCCGCAGGAAGGCGGAGACGGCCTCGTCCTGGAACGTGAAGTACTCGCCGTAGAAGACGATCCCTTGCTGATCGGTCTCCGCGAACCGGACGCGATTCTCGAACACGGGCTGAAAGGCGGGGCCGTCGGACGCGCGGTCCGCGTCGGTCGTGTCTCGTGTTCCCATACGAGCAACGCCGTCGCGACGAGCAAAACCGTACCGGCCACGGCAAGCGGTCGCCGACGAACGGCGTGGCAGTTCGCCGGGCACGAATCGGCCGCTATAGCCCCGACTGCATCGCCTCGAGATCTTCCTCGGCGTGACCACAGATCACCCGCGCGTCGTGACGGCGCTCGAGGTCTTTGAGCGTCCGCAGGCTCTCGAGCCACGCGGGCTTGCTCCAGAGGAGGTAGCCCCCCATCGGGAGTTCGTACTCGTAGTTCGCCCGCGTGTAGGCCTGATCGCCGGCGAGAATTACGGTGCCGGCCTCGTCGACCTCGAGTTTCACGCCGAGGAGGCCGGGCGTGTGTCCGGGCAGGTGGACGAACTCGAGACCGTCGAACCCCTGCCGGCGGTCGCCGTGGACGATCTCCCAGTCGAGATCGCGGTCGAAGTCGCCGCGGACGTAGGCATCGCTGCCCTCGTCGGTCGTGACGCTGTAGTAGGCGTGTTTCAGTTCCCGCTCGTGGACGAAGATCGGCGTGTCGGTGCCCTCGAAGGCGTAGAGACCGCCGGCGTGGTCGAGATGGAGGTGAGACTGGATCACGTAGTCGATGTCCGCGACCGCGTAGCCGGCCTCGGCGAGGTCGTCCTCGAGCGGGCGGAGGGCCGTGTGTTCGAACGTGGCGTACAGCTCGTCGGGCCAGTGGCCGTCGGCGGCGTTGGGATGAGAGCCGGTATCCCAGAGGATCGTCCCCTCGGGGTGGTCGATGACGATGTTGTAGACGGGTCCCTCGCCCATCGTCGTCTCGGGGTCCGGCTCGTCGGCCGTTCCGCGGACGTATCCCTCGATAGCGTTGTTGACGTCGCTGGTGACCGTTCCGCGATCGATCGGCGTGAGCGTCGCGTCGACCATACTCGCAGCACGAGCGATTGTCGCTTATACGTGTGGGAAGCGGTGACACTCCCGTTGTCGGACCGTCGTCAGCCGGTGCGACGACTCCCACCCTGCCGGAACGGCTCGCTGTGAATGCGTGCCGTCGTCCTATCCGTCGTCGCGCCGTGTCGGACACATGGGCAGACTTTCGACGATCGTGATCCTCGTCGGGATCGCGATGCTAGTCGTCCCGGTTCCGCCGATCGCGAGCGCGTTAGGGGGCGTCGCCGTCGTCCTCGTCGGAATCGCGCTTCGGTTACTGACGGATCGGTGATGAGCGACGCGACCCAGCGGCGAGTGATCGTCGACACGGACACCGCCGGAGACGACACGCAGGCGCTCCTGCTGGCGGCGCTCTCCGATCGCGCCGCGCTCGAGGGAGTCACGATCTGTGCCGGGAACGTTCCCTTCGCGTATCAGGTCGAGAACGCCAAGTACACGCTCGATCTCGCGGGCGTCGCGGACGACGTACCCGTCTACGAGGGTGCGCGATCACCGCTGCTGAAAGACCACGAGTTCGCGGAGTACATCCACGGCGAGGGCGGGCTCGGCGGGGACTGCTTCCCCGAGACGGGGATTCCGTCGGCCGACGAACACGCGGTCGATTACATCGTCCGCGCGGCGCGAGCCGATCCCGGCGAGCTCACCCTGGTCTGTATCGCACCGCTGACGAACCTCGCACTGGCGTTGCAGCGCGAACCCGACCTTCCCGACCTGCTCGCGGACGTGTGGATCATGGGCGGGGCCGTCAACACGCTCGGAAACGTCACCCCCGCGGCCGAGTACAACTTCTGGGCCGATCCCGACGCCGCGCGAGCGGTGATGGCCGCCGTCGAGACGACGCTGGTCGACTGGGGCGTGACCGTCCGCGACTCGCTGTTCGGGGCCGACGTCTTCGAGGAAATCGAGGCCATCGGGACGCCGCTGGCCGACTTCTTCCTGACGGTTACGGACGCCGTCCGGGAGTTCAACGCACAGTCCGACCACGATGCGATCGGAGCCGACGTCACGACCCAGCCGGACTCGATGACGGTCGCGACGCTGCTCGAGCCCGACCTGATCGAGGAACACGGCAGATACGCCGTCGAGGTCGACGACCGCGACGGACTCACGCGCGGGTACAGTCTGGTCGACGAACTCGGCGTCACCGACGCCGAGCCGCGAACGCGCGTCGTCGAATCGGTCGACGGCGACCGGTTCCAGCGGATGCTGCTCGACACGTTTCGACACGGCGATCCGCACTACTCGGCGTGACTGACGCTGGACCCGGACTCGGCAGTACCGGCGAGCCGCGGCCGGGGCGGGCCGACACGGGCTCGCGGACGCGCTGCTTGCATTGTTAGGTCGATCGTTTTCCCCACCACCGGCCGACGTTCGCGTATATGCCTTCGACTCCACGGGTTCTCGTCGCCGGCGGCGGGCTGGCCGGGCTGGTCGCCGCGCGACACCTCGCCGCCGGCGGCGTCGACGCCGCGCTGGTCGAACGTCGAGAAACGGTCGGCGGCCGCGTTCGGACCCTCGAGCGGGACGGCTACCGGTTCGACCGCGGCTTCCAGGTCCTCTTTACCGCCTACCCGGCGGCGCGGCGAGAGCTCGATCTCGAGCGACTCGAGTTGCGCCGATTTGCGCCGGGGGCGACCATCGCGGGACCGAACGGCCGGTCGACGCTGGCCGATCCGCTTCGGCAACCGGCGACCGTTTCGGCGACGGTGTCGAACCCGTACGTGTCCGTCGGCGACGCGATTCGGGTCGCGCGGCTCTGGTGGACCCTCCGGCGGAGCGACCCGGACGACACGTTCGCCGGGGGCGACGACCGCATCGACGACTACCTCCGGGAACGCGGGTTTTCCGACCGCTTCGTCGAGGGGTTCGTCGCCCCGTTCTACGGCGGCATCACGCTCGATCGGTCGCTGTCGACTTCTGCGAACGTGTTCGAGTACACTTTCCGGACCCTCGCGGCGGGCGAGATTGCGGTTCCGGCCGCCGGGATGGAAGCGATCCCGGCCCAGCTCGCCGACCGCGTCCGAGCGGCCGGCGGAACGATTCGAACGGGCGTCGAGATCGAGTCGATCGCAGCGGGCAGCGACGACGGCTCGAGCCGGGGTGAGCGCGGCGACGGCGGCCCCGTCACGGCGGCAACCGACGACGGGACGATCGACGCCGATGCCGTCGTCGTCGCGACCGATCCGCCGACGGCTCGCGAGCTCACCGACGTCGCCGCGATCCCCACCGACGGCCGCGGCTGCGTCACGCAGTACTACGCCCTGCCGGCGGCGGTCGATCTCGAGACGGACCGGCGACTCCTGCTGAACGCGACCGATCGGGGGCCGAACCACGTCGTCCCCCACAGCGCGGTCGCGCCGGAGTACGCCCCCGACGACGCCACCCTGATCAGCGCGACCTTCCTCGGAGACCGCGAGGAAGCCGACGCGTCGTTGGCCGATCGAACCCGACGCGCTCTCGAGTCGTGGTACCCCGACCGACGGTTCGACGGCCTCGAGACGCTCCACACCGCGCGCGTTCCGTTCGCGCAGTTCATGCAGCCGCCGGGGTTTCGCGACCGGCTCCCCGACACCCGCGACCCCACGGGGCCGGTCTACCTGGCCGGCGATTACACGCGGTGGTCCTCGATTCAGGGGGCGATGGAGAGCGGTCGGCAGGCGGCGAAGGCCGTGATCGACGATCTCTCGGAGTGACCGCCTCGACTGCGGCTGCCGTCCACGCGCGGGATGTCCTCGCGGTGTCCGATCGGCGTGGCCCCGACGTTCCCCGAACGATGACAGTCTCCTCAGGGCCGAGAAATACTGAACTCCGTTCGTCTCGTTGGCCCGGACACGGAGCGGAATTCGCTATGGCCATGGACGACCTCCTCGAGGGAACGGCGTTGACCGGGCGACAGGCGGCGATCATTTTCTTCACCTTCCTCGCGCTGATTATTCTCTCGGCGCTCGTGTTGATCACGTTCAGCGACTTCTTCAGAGACCTGGTGCTGTACGGCGACGCGACCGCCCTTCGAACCGGTGTGACGGCTCTCGTAACCGACGGATCGTCGTTCGAACGCTAGCTCACAGCAGCCGCCGACACTCCCCGAGCGGCGGGAACCACAGCGTTTCGCCGCTCGCATCGTCCCTGATCGCGGGGTGGAAGGCGTCGGCGTTCCGGACGACCGGCGTCTGGAAGTCGCGACCGGCCATCCGGTTGACGGTCGACCCGGCTGCGAGGCGGGTAAACGCCGGGAGCACGAGCACGTCCGCCCCGCAGTATTGTCCCGGTCCGTAGAGGAAACACGGTCGTTTGCGCCCCTCGATCGACAGCGCCGGGTGGACGTGACCGACGATGTACCGGTCGGCCGCCGCCTCCGGCTCCTCGTGACCGTGACAGACGACCGTCTCGCCGTCGGCCAGCGCGTACTCGTCGACCGTCTCGCCGCCGAACGCCTCCTCGAGCATCGCGTCGTGGTTGCCGGGCGTGACGATCAGGTCGGCGTCGGCCTCGTCGACGGCGTCGGCGAGACGGCCCAGATCGCGCTCCACCCCGCGCGGAATCCGCGAAAAGGAGTGCAACAGGTCGCCGGCGACCACGACCGTGGTCGGCCGGGTTTCCGCGAGCCGATCCCGCAGCCGATCGACGACGTCGCTCCCATCGTCGATCGGAACGTCGACGCTCGAGGCGGCCGCCTTCCCGAAGTGGACGTCCGCGAGGACGAGCGTCTCGGCGGCGGGGACGGCGACGGCGCGGTCGCGGAGGGTGAACGGAACGTCGACATCGACGTCGACGGCGGTCATCGCTCGGTCTCGGGGCCGGACGACGGTTCCGACGCGGCCGTCGTCCCGCCGTCGGCTCGGGCTTCCGTCCCGAGGGCGTCCGTGAGATCGTACTCGGTGCCGGTCAGGATGTAGAGGACGTCCTCGAGCGGCTCGAGGACCTCGGGGAGCAGCCGGACGACGAGGTAGGTGATCCCAAGCAGGGCGACGATCGACAGCGACTGCGCGATGAAGTTGTGGGCGACGATGTAGGACGTCCGGTCGGCGGGCGCACCCATGAACTCCGTGACGACGTAGACCAGCGCGTCCTGCTGGAACCAGCCCCACGGCGAGGCCAGCCCGATGAAGACGTTTCGGACGAGGTTGAGGAACCAGATGACGCCGACCGAGAGCGCGAAGGGGACGACCTTCCGCCTGAGCGGTGCGTCGACTGCGGCGATGAGCCCGCCGAAGATGGCCATGCTGCCGATGCCGGTACAGGACATGATGATGTAGGTCGTGCGGCCGGTCACCGTCTCGTCGGAATCGAAGGCGAATCGGCTCTGGTAGCCGTTCAAGCCTTCCTCGATCCCGGGACTGTGACCCAGGAGCTCCATCCCGAAGTGGGTCTGGGCGGCGGTCGTCTCGATGAGCCAGGTCTTGACGACTGGGATCGTTTCGGCGGGCAGGTAGAACAGACCCATGAACGCGACCGCTCTCGAAAGCAGCAGCAACGACTCGCGCCCCTGCACGAGCAGGTACCCGGCGTAGGCACACAGCGGCAGCGCCGCGAGCGTCAGCAGCGTCTGGATCGGGCTCTTGACCTCGAGATAGTAGTGGGGGACCATCGTCAGCCAGAAGAGCCCGAAGACGACCCAGGCCCCCGCGGCGAGATACCGCGCAGGATCGACGGCACCGCGCCACTCGAGGACCATCGCGACGACGAACACGCCGATCGCGATCCACGCGAGCGAATCCGACAGCGGAATCGAATCGATACCCGCGGCGAGGATCGTCGTGGGTCCCGTCGTCACGAGGTCGACGGGCGTCGTACCCGCGGCGGTCGTCGCTGGTAGGGCCGGCATACTCAGGCTATCCGACGGACTCTCCCGCTATCAATTTGACGCCTCGAACCCGTTCGTCGGTTCGACTGCGACGACGGCCGACAAAAGGTTCGACGGCTGCGACGGACGATCGAGCATCGCGTACCTTTTTGCACCGCTCGCGAAAAGGCTAGCCATATGGTCGACGTCCTCGACAACAAGCGGGCCGCGACGCGATTTCGGATCCTCGTCCAGATCGCCGAGCGCCAGCCCGCGGTCAGCCAGGGGGAGATCGCCGAGGAAGTCGGCGTAACGAGCCAGGCGGTCAGCGAATACATCCGCGAACTCGTCGACGACGGCCTCGTCGAGAAGGAAGGCCGGTCGCGGTATCGCGTCACCCGCGAGGGCGTCGACTGGCTCTTCCGGGCGGCCGACGACGTCCGCCGATTCGCGGACCACGTCACCGGGGACGTCCTGGGTGCGATGAGCGAGGACGCCTACATCGCCACCGAGGCGATCGAGGAGGGCGAGACCGTCTCGCTGACGGTGAACGACGGACTTCTCCACGCTACGCCGGGAAGCGAGGGTCCCGCGACCGGGATCGCGACGACCGATGCCGAAGCCGGGACCGACGTCGGCGTCACCAGCTTCGAGGGCGTCATGGACCTCGCGCCCGGCTCCGTCACCGTCCTGCAGGTCCCGTCGATCCGAACCGGCGGGAGCCGAGCGATCGACGACGGAACCGTCACCGACGCCTGTGACGAGGCCGAGCTCGTGGTCGCCGCCGGCGTCGAGGCCGTCGTCGCCTGTCGGCAGGCGGGTACCGACCCCGACATCACCTTCGCCGTCGGCGACGTCGCAGCCGACGCCGCGAACCACGGCCTCGAGGTCACCGCCGTCGCGACGACCGACGCCGTCGGTCGGGTCACCGACGCGCTGCGGGACGCCGACGTCTCCTACGAAGTCCTCGAGGGCTGATTCGAGGCGACCGTCTCGAGCACCGGTGATCGAGCCCCCTCCAACGACTTTAGGTGGTGTCCCTTTGACGGTAAGTGCGTTCCATTCGGTTGGTGCCGATCATGGAGTCGACGGAGGCGTTCAGAGTGCTCGCCAGCGCCGACCGTCAGTACCTACTCCACGAACTCGCCGAGCAGAACGGGGAGAGCACCGTCGGGGAGCTCTCGCGACGGGTCGCCGTCCGGAGACATCGGACCACGTGCAAGAACGTCACCGGGGCGGAAATCGACCGCGCTCGCGTCCGGCTGGTCCACATCCACGTTCCGCAGCTCGTAGAGCGGGGCGTAATCGACGTCGACCGACAGAACGGCTGCGTCGCGTTCACCGAGGACGAGAACGTCGACCTGCTGTTCGAGGCCGCCGAGGAACTCGACGAATGGCCCCCGGAGCCGGAGCTATCCCATCCGCCGTAAGCACGCGGACTGCGCCGCTCGAGGCGGTGTTCGAGCGAAACCGAGGTCGATGAACCGGAAGAGTGGATCACACCGCCGAACTGACCGCCGCAACGGAACGAGAGCCGACGGACCGCGACGCCGTTACCCGATGTATCGCAGGTCGTCGTCGGTCGGCACGTCCATCTGCTGTTGCTGTTCCATCTCCTGGATCTTGCCGATGACGTCCTCCATCTCGTCGGCCCGTTCGTCCAGGGACTCGTAGTCGAGTTCGAAGCCGAGCACGTTCTCGAGCACTTCGAGCACCGCGCGGGCGCTCTTGGGGTCGACGAGATAGCCGCTGGTCTCGCCCATCAGGCAGCTGGCCTCGAACCCGCGGCGCTCGCCGAGGCCGAGCAGGAGCCCGGAGACGCCGACGATCCCGCCGGCTGGTTCGTCCTCGCGGAACTCGACGCCCGCGTCCTCGAGCGCCTCGAGCATCGACTCGTCGCTGACGGCGCCGACGACGGCGTACTCGTCGATGAGTTCGCCGGTGGGGACGCCGCCGAGCGCGTAGATTTCGTTCGCGCCGAACTCCGCGGCGATGTCGAGGAAGGCGTCGGTCAGCGTGTAGTGGCCCTCGTTGCTCTGGGCCTGATGGTCGCCGGTCAACAGCAGCAGATCCCGCCCCTCGGGAACGTCGACGGCGTAGATCTCGGCACAGGTTAGCTCCGAAATGCCGTCCTCGACGCTGACCTGGGGTGGGAACTCCCGGGCGTAGATCCGCCGTACGAGCGTACTCTCCCCCTCGAGTTCCTCGAGCAGGTGTTCGACGGCAAGGGTGCCGACGTGTCCGACTCCCGGCAACCCCTCGACGAGGACGGGGTCGTCCAGTTCGACCTCGGCGACTGCGTCGATCTCGAGTTCGTCCATACCGTATCAGCGGCGGCGACGTTTAAGAGCGCGTCGGTACTCGCCGTACGGATCGGCCGGGTCGAACGGCGCTGGCGCGCTGTTGACCGCCTCGGCACCACAGTCAGGACAGGTATCAGAAAGAGTGTACACCGGGCGGTCGTGGACTCCGCGCCACGCCGAACACACCCGAATGTCGGATTTCATTACTCGTCGTCGGTTCGGCGCTCTCGGTGGTACGCCCCGGTCCCGCCGTGCCCTTCGATCGCGGTAACCGCACGCTGTGCGCTCTCCTCGAGCTGGGACTCGGCGGTCTTGTAGTTCGGGGCCTGTACCGTGATTCGGTACTCGGGCGCGCCGACGTAGCTCACTTCGAGATCGACTTCCTCGGGGACCTCGCCGTTGCCTTCGGCCGCTTCGAGGGCCTCGCGGATCCCGTCGACGCCGGTCTCGGTGGGATTCTCGAGGTCGACGTAGCCGGTGACGTTGACGTACGGCACCGAGACGTTCTCGCGGGCCGTATCGACGATCGACTCGATTTCCCCGTCGTCGAGATCGGTGTCCTCGAGCGCCTCCTCGCCGTGGATCGCGGCCTGCTTGAAGCCCTCGTAGAGGCCGCCGTGGATGGCGATCAGTTCGTTGGCGATGGCGGTGTAGTCCTCGTCGTCGATCTCCTCGCCGAAGGCCAGCTCCATCCAGTTGTCGGCCTTCTGCTCGTTTTTCCACTCCTGAATCTTGTCGGAGCGCTGGTGGTCGTTGACGTCCTTCAGCGAGAGATCGATCTGCTGCGAGCTCTCGTCGACGTCAAGGACCTTGCAGACGGCGATCTGGCCCTCGCGGACGTGATCGCGGACGTTCTTGATCCAGCCGCTCGCGACTTCGGAGATGTGGATCAGGCCGCGCTTGTCCTCGTACTCCTCGAGATCGACGAAGACGCCGAAGTCCTCGATTTCGTCGATCTTGCCGACGACGAGTTCGCCGGGATCGGGCCAGCCGCTGTACTTCATCGTGACTCGACTGTCTCGACGATCTCGTGTTCGATCTCGGCTTTGCCACCGGTCGGTCGCACGAGCGTCGTCCCGCAGACGGCGCAGGCGACCTCCGAGGAGGCCTTCCCGAAGACGGTCTGTTCGTTCTCGCAGTCACCGCATCGAACGCTGTAGAAATTTCCTGCCATTGGTATCACTCCTGGAACTCGAGTCGGCCGGCGCGCCATCCCTCACGGAGGTGGGCCCTGCCGCACTCGCTGCAGCGGTATTTGAGGTCGGTCTTCTTCGTCGGCTTCTCGCCACCCGGCACCTTGGAGAAGCGACCGGAGTTCCCGATCGAGGCGCTGTTGCGCCGCGTTCGGCGAGCGTCCCACTTCATCCCGCTCGAGCGGCCGGTTCGAGACTTCTCGACTTCGTGCTCGTGGTGTTCGTTACAGTGCGGACAGTACGTATTGAATCGGCGTGGCATCTGCATGGTTATCTCACTTGCCGTGGGCTAAGATACCGCTGTTTAAAAAGCGTTTGATCGCAGAATTCACCGGTCGACCGTGAGAGCGGATGGCAGGAACGCGGTCGCGTCGTCGGCTCGCGATCGACGGGAGGATCGGGCTGGCGCGTTCTCCGAAGCGTTTAATCCGCTCTCCTGTGAACGCTCGAGCATGAAGCAGCTCATCATCCACGGCGATCCCGGGATCCGAAACGGAGCGATCGTCCGGTACGAGGGGGAGGAGGTCGTCTGTTTCGGGATCAATCGAAACGGCGAGTACCACGGCCCCGATCGGGTCCAGCTCTGGTGTACCGTCGGCTCCGAGGGCGAGTACGAGGACTACGAGAAGCGAAACTTCACGCCGCACTTCCTCGACGTGGACCGCGTCGACGCCGAGGACGTCGAGGTCGTCCGCGCGAAAAGCGACCTCGCGGTCTGACTCCGTCGCCTCTCGTTCGCCTCGGGTTCGCGGATCGTCGCCGAACGTTTTCCGCGTTCCGTCGGCCGTGTCGGGACGACCGAGTGGGGTACTCGAACGGATTCTCGCGGATGTTGTAACTCGGCTGAACGTTTCGGAGCGCGACCGGAAGAGAAAAACCGGTGCTCTCGCCAGTAGACGGTAGGCTCGAGGCTGCCCACCACGATGAGTGATTCCCTGTCAGAGGCCGTCCGGATGCGAGTTCGCGCGCTGTGTTCGACGGCACGGTTCGGTCAGTTCGCCGGCGTCGGGACGGTCGGTGCGATCGTCGACAACGTCGTCCTCTTCGCGCTCGTCGACGGGACGTGGCTCGGACTGGGGCCCGCGAAGGTCGTCTCCTGGGAACTCGGCATCGCGGTCATCTTCGTGATCAACGAACGGTGGACGTTCGCGAGTCACGGACAGGTCGGGCTGCGAGCGCTGGGACGGCGATTCCTCCGCTCGAACGCGGTGCGATTCGCCGGCTTCCTGGTGACGCTGGCAGTCCTGACGGTGCTGACCGAACGGTTCGGCGTCTGGTTCCTGATCGCGAACGTGATCGGGATCGGCGTCGGCTTCTTCGTCAACTATACTTGTGAGAGTCTCTACACTTGGCAGGTCCATCAGGAGTAGCGGTAGAAACCCGCATACGGCTACCGAATCACAACCCTTAACTAGCACACTCGGGTATGATCTGGTAGCGGGATGGGATAGCCAGGAGATTCCGGCGGGCTCATAACCCGCAGATCGGTAGTTCAAATCTACCTCCCGCTATACTTTTGCCGCGAGCAAATCCGCGAGCGGTGAGTATAGCACGGTGATGTTTTGGCGCGAACTGGGTCGGTGAGCGCCGACCATCGTACCACCCTCCAACCACGGTTCGACGCGACCACCAGCGAGGAGCAACGCGACGACGAGGTCCAACGCGACGAGCGTCAGCAATCGGCCGTCCGCGATCCGTCTGCCGCGATCTCGACGTCCGTGCGGTCGGTGAGCCCTCGAGCGGCGGCGTCCGAGCGGGAGACCCGTACCTCGATCGCGTAGGTGCCGGGTCCGACGGGTACCCACTCGTCGTCGGCGATCTGTATCCGCTGGGACCACTGCCGCCGGAACGTCTTGCGCTCGCCGCGAGCGAAGGAGAAGGCGGCGGGCCGGTCCGGGACCGTGCGCGGCACGGTCGACGCCTCGCGTCGCCCGTCGACGGCCCAGGTCCAGCGGTTGGGCGACTCGGTCCGGATTCGGATCGGGAACGGGAGTCGGTTGCGAAACTCGACGGTGATGTCGACGGGCTCGCCGGGCTCGTACCGGCGCGCGTCGGTCGACACGCTGACGTCGATCGCCCGATAGCGCAGTGCCGTCGGCGTGAACGCGTGGCTGAACGCCGCCCAGTCGATCGTTCGCGAGCCGTCTCCGCCGGGCGCGAACGGCTCGTCGTCGCGCTCGAGCGTGCGCGATTCGTCGATCCGTTTCACGATCCGCGCCCTCGGTCGTCGGTCCCGCGTGCGGGGAGTACGCGGTGTTCGTCTCGAGTGGTACCGTCGTTACTGTGCATGATCGGATCGGGTCCCGTTCGAACGCGTGCGGTTCTCGTTCGAGTCGGTCTCGGCGGCAAATCGCTCGTCGAAGCGATGGCAGGCGATCGGATGGTCGGCCGTGCCTGCCGTCAGTTCCGGCGCGGTCGTCTCGCAGGGCGTCTCGAACGCCGCCGCGAGACGGCGACGCGCACGCTCGAGATCACCGGCCACCGCGGCCTCGAGCGCGTCAGTGAGGACGGCGTCGGCGTCCGGATCGTGGAGCCGACGGGGGATTCCGTGGGCGTCTCGGAGCGCCGCCGCGGCGTCGTCGCGGTCGTCGAGTCGCGAGTGCAGCGTGTCGGGGTCCGTCTCGGCGAGTCGGCTCCGAAGCGCCATAATCGCGCGGAACGTGTCCGTCTCGAGGTCGTACGCCGCAGGCGGGATGACCTTCGGACACCGCGTGTGGAATCGACAGCCCGACGGCGGATCGGTCGGCGAGGGGACGGACTCCTCGAGGACGATCCGGTCGCCCTCCCAGCGAGGGTCGGGCTCCGGGATCGCCGACAGCAGCGCTTCGGTGTAGGGATGGGACGGGTCCGCGAAGACCTCGGCGGTCGTCCCGACCTCGACGAGTCCGCCGAGGTACATCACGGCCACCCGGTCGGCGATGTGGTCGACGACCGAGAGGTCGTGGGCGATAAACAGGTACGAGAGCCCGAACTGGTCCTGCAGGTCGGCCAGCAGGTTGAGGATTCGGGCCTGGACCGAGACGTCGAGCCCGGAGACCGGCTCGTCACAGACGATCAGATCGGGTTCGACGGCGAGCGCGCGAGCGATGCCGATCCGCTGTCGCTGGCCGCCGGAGAACTCCCGTGGGTACCGGGCGGCGTGATCGGCCCGGAGCCCGACCGTCTCGAGCAGTTCCCGAACGCGCTCGTCGCGCCGATCGTCGGGAACGATATCGTGGACCGCGAGGGCTTCGCCGACGATATCGGCGACCGTCAGTTGCGGGTTGAGACTGGCCGTGGGGTTCTGGAAGACGTACTGGATTTCGGTCCGCAACGCCCGAAGCTGGGACGGCGCGCAGTCCGTGAGCTCGGTCCCGCGGTAGGTGATCGTCCCGCCGGTCGGCTCGAGCAATCGGAGGAGGGTTCGCCCGAGCGTCGTCTTCCCGCAGCCGCTCTCGCCGACCAGGCCGAGCGTCTCGCCCTCGCGGATTTCGAGGTCGACGCCGTCGACCGCTCGAACGGTCTCGCTGCGGCCGAACAGCCGATCGAGAACCCCGTCGGCCGTCTCGTAGTACTTCTCGAGCCCCTCTGCCCGGAGCAGCGGGTCGTCGCCGGCCGTCGTCATCGCGAGTCACCCCGCCGTTCGTCCCCGTTCGGCTCCCGGTTCGACTCGCGTTCGCGGCGGTCGCCGTCCCGCACCCGCACCTCGTAGTCGAGCCCGTCCTCGAGCTCCCCGGTGTACTCGAGACAGGCGGCGAGGTGTGTCTCGGGATCGGGATCTGGATCGGCGTCGCCGGCCGACGGCTCCGTGTCCGTCTCGACGAGCGGCGGGTGGCGTCTGGCACAGGATTCCTCGGCGTACGGACAGCGCGGATGGAACCGACAGCCGGTCGGCGGGTCGACGAGGGACGGTGCCGTTCCGGGGACCGTCGCGAGGCGCTCGCTGTCGTCGCCGAGTCGCGGGATCGAGGCCAGCAACCCGACGGTGTAGGGGTGTTTGGGATCGTAGTACAGCTCCTCGACCGGCGCGCGTTCGACGATCTCGCCGGCGTACTGCACCAGCACCCGATCGCACAGCTCCGCGACGATCCCGAGGTCGTGCGTGACCAGCTGAATCGCCGTGTCGGACTGCGCCGCGAGGTCCGCGAGCAACTCGAGGATGCCGGCCTGCACGGTGACGTCGAGCCCGGTCGTCGGTTCGTCGCAGACGAGCAGATCGGGGTCGCAGGACAGCGCCATCGCGATGACGACCCGCTGTTGCATCCCGCCGGAGAACTCGTGGGGATAGTCCGCGTACCGCGCGGGGGCGTCCGGGATACCGACCCGCTCGAGGAGGTCGATCGCCCGCTCGCGGGCCTCGGCGTCGGACACGTCCTCGTGGGTGCGGATCGCTTCGGCGATCTGTTCGCCGACGGTGTAGACCGGGTTGAGTGCCGCGTCGGGGTCCTGAAACACCATCGCGATCTCGCTGCCCCGGATCGCCCGGAGCTCGTCGTCCGAACACGCGAGCAGGTCCCGTCCCCCGAACCGGATCTCGCCGCGGACGATCTCGCCGGGGGCCCGGATCAGGCGAAGCAGCGCGAGGCTGGCGACACTCTTGCCGGCCCCGCTCTCGCCGACCAGGCCGAGCGTCTCGCCGGCACGGAGTTCGTAGCTAATCCCGTCGACCGCCCGGACCACGCCGTCGTCCGTGTAGAACTGGACGACGAGATCCTCGACCTCGAGCAGGGTCATCAGCGCATCCGCCTCCGTTCGTCGGCCGCGTCTCGATGGGGATCGAGCGCGTCGTTCACGCCGTCGCCGACGAGGTTGATCGCCAGCACGAACAGGAAGATCGCCAGCCCGGGGAAGACGGTAACGTGCCAGTGGCCCTGCACGAGCGAGCTCCGGCCCTGCGAGAGCATCGCCCCCCACTCGGTGCTCCCGGGTTCGAGGCCGAGCCCGAGGAACCCGAGCGCCGCTGCCGCGAGAACGACCGTCCCGACGTTGAGCGTCGCCTGAACGACGACGGGCGTGATCGCGTTCGGCACGACGTGTCTGCGGACGATCGTCCGGTCGGGCACGCCGAGCGCCCTGGCAGCCGTGACGTACTCGCGTTCCCGGACCGAGAGGACTTCGCCGCGCAGCAGTCTGGCGTAGCCCAGCCATCCGGTGACCACGAGCGCCGTTACCACCGTCCAGAACCCGTCGCCGAGGACCGGTAGCGGCTCGAGGATCGGAACGATCGCGATCGCCAGCACCAGAAACGGGAAGGCGTAGAGCACGTCGACGACCCGCATGATGACTTCGTCCGTCCAGCCGCCGAAATACCCTGCGATCGCACCGAGGGGGACGCCGACGCCCAGCGCCAGCACGACGGCGACGAGCCCGATTCCGAGCGTGTACCGGCCGCCGACGAGCACCCGCGAGAACTGGTCGCGACCCGCCCAGTCGGTCCCGAACGGATGCGCCCAGGAGGGCGGCGCGTTCGCCGGTGCGACGAACGTCTCGCCCGGGTCGTAGGGAGCCAGCGAGAACGGCTGCAGCCTGATCGTCACCTCCGCGGTCGACACCTCGATCGGCCGGGCGAAGACCGCCAGCACCGTCATCGCGACGATGATCCCCAACCCGACCATCGCCGTCCGGTCCCGCCGGAACCGTCGCCACGCGTCCTCGAGGCGGTGCCGCCCCGCTGGGACGGTCTCGCCGGTCGTCTCCGTCTCCGACTCCGCCTCTGCGATCGCTTCCGGCGACGTGGGAGGAACCGTCTCCGGTGTCGCCTCCGAGTTCGCGGCTCCCGCCTCGTCACCGAACCGGTCCGAGACTGCCTCGTCGAAGCCGACGATGCGAATCCGGCCGCGTTCGGTGGATGGATCTCGGTCGCTCATGGATTAGTATCGGATGCGGGGGTCGAGCGTCGCGTAGACGACGTCGACGAGCAGGTTCGCGAGGACGACCGCGACGGCGATGACGAGTACGCTGGCCTGAATGAGCGGGTAGTCGCGCTGGAGGATCGATCGGACCAGCAGCCGCCCCATCCCCGGCCAGGAGAATATCTGTTCGACGACGACGGCACCGTCGACCAGGAACGCGAGCTGGAGGCCGGCGACGGTCACGACCGGGAGCAGGGAGTTTCGCAGCGCGTGTTTCAGGATCACGGTTCGCTCGGGAAGCCCCTTCGCTCGTGCGGTCCGAACGTACTCGGCGTCGAGCGCCGCCAACATCGACGAGCGCAGCAGTCGGGTGACGAGTGCGGCCGACGCGGTCCCCAGCGTGATCGTCGGGAGCACCATGAACTTCGCCATCGCGAGACTCGCGAGCGGCGCGTCCGGCGGAATGACGCGGAACCAGCCCAGCCGAACCCCGAAGACCAGAAGCAGGATGAGGCCGAGCCAGAAGTTCGGCGTCGCGATCCCGGCGAGCGCCGCGAGCCGGCTGAGTTCGTCGGCCGGCTCGCCCCGCCTGACCGCGGCGACGATCCCCGCCGGAATCCCGATCGCGAGCGCGAGCAGCCACGCGGCCCCGCCGAGCGCGATCGTCGCCGGGAGCCGACGGCCGATCGTCCCCGCGACGCTGCGGCCGGTGATCGGCGACTCGCCGAACTCGAGCGCGATCGCGTCCCGCAGCCACAGCAGGTACTGTTTCCACAGCGGCTGATCGAGGTGGTACTCGGCCCGGATCGACGCCTCGACGCCGGGGCTGACGTCCCGAAAGCCGATGATCGCGTCGGCTGCGTCGCCCGGAAGCACGTGGACGAACGAGAACGTCAGCAGGGTGACGCCGAGCAGGACCGGGACCGTGAGCACCAGCCGTTTGCAGACGTATCGACCGAGGGACATTGGGAAGCGGTGAGGTCAGTTCGGGTGCACGTACTCGTCCGCGATCGATTCCTGAAACGCCTCGCCTGCGTAGGCGTCGAGCAGCGGCGAAATCGGCGTGTACGCCACCGATCCGACGCCGTGATAGACGTTTTCCAGGGTCGTCTGCCGCGGAAGCAACATGTTACAGCCGCGGCGGACCGACTGCTCGGAAAACGGTGCGCGGTAGGAGGGGTAGATCACCATATCGAACCCGCCGCCGACGTGACGGCCGACGCCGTAGGCGTCGTCGTCCTCGAAGTCGCCGAGACTCGCCGAAGGGACGTCGCCGCTGAAGTGGACGTTCCCGGCCTCGAGCGCGGCCTGGCGGGACGACTTCTCGGTGATGATCTCGAGGGTAACCGTCTCGATCGGTGCCGTCGCCGGGACAGTCCCGTCGCCGTCGAACCAGTGGTCGTCGAATCGGGCCATCCGCCAGCGGTTGTCGCTTTCGTACTCGACGAGCTGGTAGGGGCCGGTTCCGATCGGCTCCGACTCGAGGTCGAGTTCGCCGTCGATCGCGGCCATCGGGACGATCGGGACGTCGAACAGCGCGTTCTCGAACGGTCCGTACTCCCGCCAGCAACTGATCTCGATGGTCGTGTCGTCGACGATTTCGCTGCCGTCGTACCAGTCGTAGACGTCGCTCTCCCGGGGAGTTCCCTCGTACCGCTCGAGCGATCCCTTGACGTGATCGGCGGTGAGACGCTCGCCGTTGTGGAATCGAACCCCATTACGGAGCGAGAACCGGTAGGTCGTCTCGTCGAGTCGCTCCCACTCGTCGGCGAGAAACGGGCAGGGTTCGCCCTCGAAGTCGACGCCGACGAGTTGCTCGTAGAGCAGCACCGTCGCCTGCCCGGACGCGGTGTCGTTCATCGACACCGGATCGGTGTTCTGAACGTCGCTCCCCAGATCGCCGACGAACTCGGTGCCGTCCTGGAGATCGGTGTAGACGCCGGCCCACGGCGCGTACACGCCGTAGTACGTTCCCGTCCGGAGCGGATACGTCCGCCAGTCGGTGACGACCGCGCCGTCCCAGACGTGGGTCGATTCCCGAAAGCGGACGAACGATAGCGGGGAGTCGGCGACCAGTTCCTCCTGTACCTCCCGGTAGATCGCGACCCGTTCGTCCGGGTCGGTCTCCTCGAGGCCCGCATCGAGGCGGTCGTCGACGCGCTCGTTCGCGTAGTGGTTGACGTTGAAGCCGTCGGGCGTGTGGTTGTCCGAGTGAAACAGGATATTGACGTAGTCGCTGGGGTCCCAGCCGCCGGTCCAGCTCGCGACGAACATGGCATTTTCCGATTCGTCGGCCGCCGCGATCATGCGGTCGACGTGCGAGCCGAACTCCCGCCGTTCGATATCGACATCGAAAAAGCCCGTCCCGTTGAGTTCGTCCCGGAACAGTTGCGCGAACCGCTCGCGTTCTTCGTCCTGGGTAATGGCGATCGTCGTCGAGAACGGCGGCTCGACGCCCGTGGCATCGAACCCGTCGCGAAGCAACTCCTCGGCGGGGCCGTTGGCCTCGACGCCGTCGTCGAACCGCACGCACCCCGCCAGACCGGCGATCCCCGCGGCTCCTGCTCGCTTCAGCAGTGAACGCCGCCGTACCCGTCTGCGTTCGCCTCGACGGGTGCTATCCCCGGTCATGGTAGTGCCGTTCGAATCGAGACACCATATGAATTATGGTAAGGTGACATTTTCGCCCCGGAACCGGTTCGTTGGTCTCTCATCGCCGATACTCGGCCCGCGAGACCGCTGTCGCCGCGGCACGTCGCGAACGGCCGCACTCTTCGCTGCCGGCGATCGCCCCGTAACGGGGTCGAGAGTCGTTACGTCGTACCGGCGAGGGCGACGGCCTTAACGACTGCGACTGGGGCGAAGACTGCAGCGGCCCGGTCGTCCCACGCCTCGAGTACCGCTACGACGGGAGCCACGAAAACAGCGGACCCGACGGTTACGCGTTCGGTCTGGGGACGAACGGGTCGTACTCCTCGTGTTCGAACGTGCCGAGGATCGTCCCGTCGATCGTCTTGACGTGGGTGTAGAGGACGCCTTCGTCCGCGGCGGAGGTGAACATGCCGTCGGCGCGCGCGATATCGTATCGACTGGGGAGCAGAATCGATCGCTCGGTCTCCGGGTCGATTAGCTCCGTGACGACGAACATGAACCCGTCGATCTCAGTTCCGTAGGCCAGGTACTCGGTGAATTCGTCGCTGTCGAAGACCTCGGTAAACGTCTCGGCGTAGTTGTTCGGAACCACGTGGACGAGTCCGAACCGCTCGTCGTCGCCCATGTCGCGGCTCACGGTATCGGTGTGTGCGGCCATGATGGTGACGACCTCCCAGCCATCGTCGCGACGTTCCTGGGCGATCGCTTCCGTGTCCTCGAGCGTCTGTTTCCAGGCTTCCGTCTGGACGCCCTGCGGATCCCGTCGGCGGAGCGACCCGGGATCGGCAGCGCCGATATCGTCGTGCATACACCACTGTCGTCAGAGGAGTCGGTTAACTCTTTCCGGAGGGGGCGACCTCAGCCGACCCCGAAGACGGTCTCCATGAGAAACGACAGCAACAGCACCAGGAGACTGCCGAGCAGGAGCTTTCCCGGCGGCGTGACCCGCTTTTCGGACGGCGGCGGTCGGACCCACCGCAGCGGCGGAAGCGTCCGGACGAACGCCTGAAACCGCGTCGAATCGTTGGTCGCGGGTATCGATTCGGTGACGCCACGGGTCGGTGGAGTTCCCACGTCGTCGGGAGACGTCGGCCACAGCCGTACCGTCGCGTACGCGAGGAGCACCCACCCGGCGACGAACAGCAGGTACTTGGCACGGACGATCCCGCCACCGGTCGCAACTCCGAGGACCAGGGCACCGACGCCGGTGAGCACCGCGACGGCGATCGCGTACGTGATCGCGTCAAGCCAGGTGCGCCCGAACACCCGGAGTCGGTCACCGAGGGCGTCGGTCGGTGGCATCGTCACCCGTGGCGGTTCTCGAGGACGGCGTCCGGGGACCGATACTCGTCGGTGTGCCGGTGACAGTGGCTCTGGTGGCCGCCGTCGCTCATGTCGTGATACGCCGGCGGCTCGTCGTCACAGACGCTGCCGAACGCCTCGTTGAAGACGGCGATCGCCTCGCTCTCGTCGTGGTCCCGAGCGTGGGTCGCGATCTCGTCCAGAACCGACTGGACGCGCGCCGGCACCTCCTGGTCACCGAACAGTTCGTCGTAGGTGTCCTCGACCGTCCCGAAGCGCGTGTCTTTCCCGACTGCCGCGCGGATTCGATCGCGAACCGAGCGGTCCGCGCGCTTGCGCTCGCTGAGAAGATCACGGAGCGTGTTGAGCCGGTTCCAGAGCTCGTCGTCGAGGTCGCGATACTCCGCCGGTCGAATCCGCGCCGGACAGCGCGTGCTGAACGGGCAGCCGGCGGGCGGGTACCGGGGGTTCGGCGGCGTCCCGTGCAGCGTGATTCGGTCGCGCTCGACGGTCGGATCGGGTTCCGGAATCGCCGACAGCAGCGCGTGCGTATACGGGTTCGCCGGATCGGTGAACAGCTCCTCGGTCGGCCCGATCTCCATGACGTTCCCGAGGTACATCACCGCGACCCGGTCACAGAGGTGGCGAACGACGGAGAGGTCGTGTGCGATAAACAGGTAGGTCAGCCCGAACTCGGTTTGCAGGTCCTCGAGCAGGTTGATGATTTCGGCCTGCACGGAGACGTCGAGCGCCGAGACCGGTTCGTCGAGGACGACGAAATCCGGTTCGAGCGCCAGGGTGCGGGCGATACTGATCCGCTGGCGCTGGCCGCCGGAGAACTGGTGTGGGTAGCGGTAGTAGTGTTCGCGCTGGAGGCCGACGGTATCGAGCAGCTCTTTGACGCGCTGGCGTCGCGCTTGCGGCGTCTCCCACTCGTGAACGTCCAGCGGTTCGCGGACGATTTCGCCGATCGTCATTCGGTCGTTGAGGCTCGATTCGGGGTCCTGAAACACCATCTGGGCGTTGCGTCGCCACTCGTGGAGCTCGTCGCCCTCGAGATCGGTGATATCGACGCCGTCGAACCGAACCTCGCCGGCGGTCGCGTCCTCGAGTTGGAGGAGCGTTCGCCCCAGCGTCGTCTTGCCACACCCGGACTCGCCGACGAGGCCGAGCGTCTCGCCACGGTGGATATCGAACGTGACGCCGTCGACGGCCTTGACCGGCGTCCAACCGAGGAGTCCGCCGTCCTCGTAGTAGGTCTTCAGGCCATCGACTTCGATCATCACGTCCTCGTCGCTGTCGGTCGGTACGTCGGTCTCGGTCGCTATCGGCTCCTGGCTCACTTCGTGACTCATTCGGTATCGCCTCCGGTCCGTCTCGCGTTTCGTCGTCGATGCTGGTCGACTGCGTCGTACGTCGAGCGGTCGCCGGGACAGAGCAGGCACGCCGCGGTGTGATCGTCTACCCCCTCCTCGACCGGGACCGGGACGGGATGAACGGCGTCGCACTCGTCGAACGCCTTCGGGCACCGCGGTGCGAACCGACAGGACGTCGCCGGTTCGTTCGGCGTCGGAACGTTCCCTTCGATCGTCTGGAGCCGGTCGCCGGATTGTTGTCCCGGAATCGATTTGAGCAGGCCGTGCGTGTACGGATGCTTCGGATCGGCGAACAGCGTGTTCACGCCGGCCGTTTCGACGATCTCCCCCGCGTACATGACGTTCACCCGATCGGTGATCTCCGCGATCACACCCATGTCGTGGGTGATGAACATCATCGAGAGATCCCGTTCCGCCTGCAGGTCGGCGAGCAGATCGAGGATCTGCGCCTGAATCGTCACGTCGAGCGCCGTCGTCGGCTCGTCGCAGACCAGCAGCTCCGGCTCGCAGGCCAGCGCCATCGCGATCACGGCTCGCTGACGCATCCCGCCGGAGAACTGGTGTGGATACTCGTTGACGCGGCGACGCGCGTCGGGGATGCCGACGGCCTCGAGCAGGTCGATCGCTTCCTGGGTCGCCGCTTCGCCTCGCAGTCCCTGGTGGAGCCGGATCGACTCCTTGATCTGGTTGCCGACCGTGTAGACGGGATTGAGGCTCGTCAGCGGGTCCTGGAACACCATCGCGATCCGTCCGCCGCGCATGAGTCGCTGCGGTTTGCCGCTGAGACGCGTGATCTCGACGAATCCGTCGGCGATCTCCGTCGGCGCGTCGGGACTGCCGTCCGTGACGAACACGCAGTCGTCCTCGTCGACGAGTCCGAGTTCGTCGCCGTAACCGGCGGCGACGACGTCCGCGAGCGGCACGTCCGCGGCGTACTCGCAGCCGAACGCCGCCGGCGTGATGTCGACCGTCTCGCGGTCGAAGAGGGCGGCCGGGTCGTAGTCGGCCGCCAGCGCCTCGAGGTCGACGGTACGGTCGGGGAACGTCGACGCGTACTCCCGAACCGTCTCGAGGTGGTTGAATCGGATGCTACTGCCCTGGAGCGTGCGTCCCGGCGAGTCGACGAGTCCCATGATCGATCGGGCGGTCACGCTCTTGCCCGACCCGCTTTCGCCGACGATGCCGACGGTTTCGCCCCGCCGGATGTCGAACGAGATCCCGTCGACCGCTCGAATGGTCTCCTTTTCGGTGAAGAACGCGGTCTGGAGGTTCCGAACGTCGAGGATCGGATCGGCGGGCGTCTCGGTCGACATCACCCACCACCTCCGGCCGCCGCGGTACCGGTGTCGTCTGTCCCGCCGGTGTCCGCCTCCGGATCGATCGCGTCCCGGAGACCGTCACCCAGCGCGTTGAACGCGGTGACCACGAGGACGATCATCAGTCCCGGGATGGTCGCGACGTGCCACGACGACGTGCCGACGAACGATCGTCCGTCGCTGATGAGCCGTCCCCACTCGGGCGTCGGTGCTTCGATACCCAGGCCGAGGAACGAGAGCGCGGCCGTGGAGATGATGATTCCGCCGAGCAGTAGAGAGCCGTAGATCATTATGTATCCTGCAATGTACGGTGCCATGTGTTTGCGCATTGTGTTCAGCGGCGTCTGTCCGTAGCTCCTCGCGGCGTCGACCCACTCCTCCTCGGCGACCTGTAACGACGGGCCGCGGATCGTCCGCCACATCCCCGGCCAGTAGACGAACGCGAAGATCAGCCCGAGGAGGAGCCCGCCGTTGAGCGGTTCCGCGATCGGGTGGCTGCCCTGCTTGAAGATGACCGATAACATCATGACGAGCAGAAACGCCGGGATCGAGATGATCGTGTCGCTCGTGATCACCGTCAGGACGTCGACGAGTCCCTTGTAGTAGGCGGTCAGCATCGACATCGTGACCGCGATCAGTCCGCCGAGGCCGATCGCGAGCAGCCCGATCACCAGCGACGTCTGCGCGCCGTAGGCAACGTGGGTGAGCAGGTCCTGTCCGGACGACGTCGTCCCCAGTGGTGCCCAGCGGTCGTAGTCGTCGTAACTCATCGGGCCGATGGTGTTCTGCCCGTTCGATTTGCTGTGGAGGTTCGCCCGTCCGGGCGTGATCGTCTCGACCTCGCCGTCGTCGTTGAGGTACTCGATCTCGTATTCGTAGGGGGCGTCGATGTTCTGTTCCGCGGTGACGGGACTGACGGCCGGTGCCCACAGCGCCGTGACCAGGAACATGAGCACGACGATCAGGCCGAACTGTCCCCAGTAGTGGGTTCGGAATCGACGGATCGTGTCGTCACGCGGCGTCCAGTCCGCCTGCCGGTAGTGGTCCCGGAAGATCGTGTACCCCTTCCAGACCCAGACGATCGCGGCGAGCGCGTAGCCGTAGACGAGCAACACGCGAATCCCCCAGGCCACTGCCGGCGAGAGACCGAGGAACGTTCCGTCCCAGCCGCCGCCCGGCGTTCTGTGGCCCTGATTGGAGAGGAGTTCGCGGCTCGTGAGCGTCGGAATCGACGACAGGGTGTTGAACACGCCGTCGATCGTGCCGTTGACGAGTCCGCCGACCGGCGTGAACGCCAGCAGGACCGCGAGCGTGGCGAGGATGCCGGTCACGACGACCCGCTCAAGGAAGCGCACGACGCGATCGCTCAGACCGATGTCGAACCGGTCCGTGGCGGACCAGGACGTGAATCTGGTGACGAGAACCGAGATCCCGAACAGTATGAGCAGCGTGATCGCGTCGCTCACGAAGTAGCTGACTATCGGAACGGTCGCCTCGCCGACCGAGTCGCCGATCCAGCTGGGTATCAGCCCCACCAGGTCGATGACGTACTTGACCGCCCCCACGAGCTGGTGTGCCCAGCCCACGTATCGGCCGAATTCGAGGACGAACAACACGGCGGCACCGAGCAGCCAGAACCGTGCCGGGCCGGGATTGTCGGCGACGCGTTCGCGGAGGGGCCTCGATTCGTCGGTCGTCTCGGTCGGTTCGAATGATTCACTCACACTCATCGTTCGTACCCCACACGTGGATCGATGATCGTGTACAGGAGGTCCTGAATGATGTTCAGCAGGATGATGATCACCGTGAAGATGAACAGCAGCGCTCCCGCCAGCGGCAGGTCTGCCTGTATCGTCGCCCGGAAGAAGATCCTGCCGAGTCCGTTGATGTTGAAGATCGACTCGACGATGACCGAGCCGCCGATCAGCAGGAACGCCTCGTTCGTGATGACCGGAACCAGCGGAATCAGCGCGTTTCTGAAGACGTGTTTCCAGATGATGACGCGGTTCGTCAGTCCCTTCGCTTTGGCCGTCTCGACGTAGTTGGAGTTGATCGTCTCGAGGATGGCGGTCCGTCCGATACGGAGCTCCGCGGCCATCGAGGCCGACCCGAGGACCAGCGCCGGCGGGAGGATGAGCTTGATGTCACTGGCGAGTGCGCCCCAGTCGATACCGGTAGCCGTGACGAACGCCAGATCGGGCGTCCCCGTGATGCTCCTGATATCCGGCCCGAGCGCGTACCAGTCAAACCCGAACAAGCCGCCGCCTTTGGTCTTGCGGAGGGTGGCGAGGAGGATGATGCTCAGCCAGAAGTTCGGCATCGCCTGCCAGAGGATGCCGCCCACGGAGGCGAGGTAGTCGCCCCCGCTGTTGGGCCGGAGTCCGGCGTAGAACCCGAGCGGGATGCCGATAAACAGCGGCAGCAGGATCGCCCAGAACCCCAGCCACAGCGTCGGCGGGCCCGCGAACGAGATGACTCGAGTCACGTCCATGTCTCCGTAGATGACCCAGGACTTGCCCAGATCGAGGGTCAGGAAGTTCATCACGAAGTCCAGGTACTGTTCCCAGAGGGGGTCGTTGAGCCCGAGCCGTTCGCGCATTCGCGCGGCCTCGGCTCCCGACGCCTCGGGACCGAGTCGAGCGGCCACGGGATCGACCGGTCCCATCCGTAGCAGCACGAATATGAACGTCATTACGAGAAAGAGGACCGGTACGGAGAGCAGCAACCGCTTGAAGAAGTATCTCCACCGACTCATGCTCGCTCACGGAGGGTTCGGTGGTCGTTTTTCAAACAATCTTTCATACGTACACGTTGTTTTGACTTTCCCACATGTATCTAAATATTTCGCTTCTCATTGTTTCGATAACGGGGACCGGAAGCGGGTCGCGTCGCCGTTAGGACTCGTCTTCCAGGTTCGCCTGCCAGTCGAGGTAGTAGCCGTTCGCTTCGTTCGGCATCTTCGAAGTGTCGGTGTTCTTCGGCTCGAAGCCGAAGTGGCCGTACGCAACGTCCGGCCAGCTCCAGATCCAGCCGAGCGAGAACATCTCGAGGTCGCCGTCCTCGCCGCGCTCCTGGAGCGTCGAGAACTGCGTCGACTGAGGGCTAGCCTCGACGCCGAGACCGGACAGCTTCTGTCGGATCAGGTCGGCCATTTCCTGGAACGCCGGACTCGTCTCGTAGACGGTCACCTGCATCTCGAACGGGTCGTCCTCGGTGAAGCCGTTCTCCTCGAGAACATCTCCCGCACTGTCGCGGTCGGTCTCGTTGACGCCGTAGGGCCACTCGTCTTTCCAGTCCTGATACCCGTCCTGTCCGGTCGGCCACATCGCCGGCGGCGTGAAGCTGAACGCCTCGACGCCGCGGTTCTGGAGGACGTCGTTGACGAACTCCTCGTGGTTCGTGACGTACGCGACCGCCTTTCGGACGGGTGCGGGAACGTTCTTGACGTTGAACGCGAAATAGTACGTCCCGAGTTCGGGGACCGCGATGTAGTTCGTGGTCTCGCCGTTCTCGAACTCCCCGTACGTACCGAACTCCCGGTCGTTGTCGTCGGTCTCGGCGTCGATGAGGTCGGGGTCGTAGTACGAGGTCGGAACTTCGAAGAAGTCGGCGTTCTTCTCCATCGCGTAGGTGAACTTCGACTCGGGGTCCTCGATGATCTCCCAGTGGACGGATTCGACGCTCGCGACGGTCCCGTAGAAATTGTCGTTGCGGACGAGCCGTATACCTTCACCGGGGTTGAACTCGTCGTACTCGAACGGACCGGTCCCGTTGGCCATCTCGGTTCGGAACTCGTCGTGGCTGTACCGACCGTCGTAGCCCTCGATGTCGCCGACGATTCCCTCCGGAACGATGGAGAAGCCGTTGTACGTGAGGACGTCCAGTACGGCCGGGTTCGGTTCTTGAAGGGTGATCTCGAACGTGCGGTCGTCGACGATGTTGATCGCCAGCGAGTCGGGGACGACGCCGCCGTCGTCGGTCGTCTCGTGGTCGATACCGAGGCCGCCCGTCGAGCCGGTGACGAAGTTCGCCCGTTCGCTGAACTCGGATTCGGCGAGTCGGCGGAAGGAGTACTTGACGTCGGCGGCGGTTAGGTCCGATCCGTCGTGGAACTGGATGCCGTCTTTGAGCGTGAACGTCCACGTCAGTCCGTCGTCGGACGTCTCGAAGGACTCGATCAGCTGATTCTCGACCTCGGCGACGCCGGCCGGATAGTTGGTCAGCGTGTCGTAGAGCTGTGCGATGACCTCGGCGGACGCGGTGTCCGTCGACATGATCGGGTCCAGCTCGTCGAAGGTGGCGCTGATCAGGTTCAGTTCCGAATCGCCTTCGACTTCCGTCCGGTTGTGTTTCAGGTGGTGGCGGCCGAGGGAACCCATCCGGGGGAGGTCGACGTTGTCGTACCAGAAGAACTCGCCCTTGCTGTGGTGGGTGGGGAGCATGACCATGTCGTCCCGGACGGCCTCCTCGATATCGATGTAGGCCTCGGTACGGGTCTCTTCCGCGTCGGGACCCGGGTTGTTGACGATGCGCTCCCAGGCATCCTGTGCCTTCTCGGCGTGTTCGGTCGTCTCGTAGTTGGTTTCCTCGCCCTCGTCGTCGTCGTCGCTGAGAAGCGCGGAACAGCCAGCGAGTCCGACCGATGCGCTGCCACCAAGGAGAGCAAGCATTTGTCGTCGGGACCGATCTGCATTCTGTACATCCGGTATGTCGGACATAGGCATGGGTTACCGAGACGGGTAATATAAACTTGTCGACAACGAATGGAGTTGGGCTTGACGTTTATTGCATTGATTGTTACACAAGTGCACAGAAAAGATCATTCACGGGGAAGAACGTGAATTCCATCCGGCGGCGCATCCGCTCGAGTCCGAGGGCTGACGCGACGTCGCGAGACGCGTCAGTTGTCGCCGTCTTCGTCGACGATGACGACCTCGCCGTCGACGACGTCGACGTTGATCAGCGTCTTGACGTCGTAGCCCGCGTCGTCGACCTTGTTTTCGCCGCCGACCTTCTTGATGACCGCGACCGTGTCGACGACCACTGCGCCGATCTCGTCGAGCGCCGTGAGGACCGACGCGAGCGTCCCGCCCGTCGAGAGGACGTCGTCGAGCACGAGCACGCGCTCGCCCTCGCGGACGTCGTTGATGTACATCTCGTTTTCCGAGTACCCCGTCTTCTGGGAGATGGCAACCTCGTCGTCGAGGCCGTACTGGCGCTTGCGGATGACCGTCAGCGGGATGTCGGTCATCAGCGAGACGGCGGTGGAGATGTGGATACCCATCGCCGCGGGCGTGACGATTCGGTCGACCTCCTGTAGCTTGGCCTTCCGGATGATTCGGATGACGATCTCGCGCAAGAGGGTGGGATCGAGTTTCGGAACCCCGTCGCTAATAGGGTGAACGAAGTAATGATAGCCGTTCTTCTCGATGATCGGGGCCTCGAGGAGCGACTGCTTCAACTGATCCATGTCGTGGGTCGGAGGGTAGCGGAGTAAAAGTTGACGGTACGGTCGAACCGGAGCGGAATGGGAACGAGGCACATCCGCGGGCGAGTGAGCGACGACGATTCGATCGATCGGGCGGACCGTCCGCAGTTACTCGTCGGCGCTGTAGCTGAGTTCGGGCGGTTGGTCCCCGTGGCCGAGGCGCATGTTTCGCTCGTGATAGATGTGGACGGCCGCAGTTACCGTGAACGTGACGGCGATGGCTGCAGTCCACGTCAGGTTCGACAGGAACGTCAACGGATAGATCTCGAGCCACAGCGCGGCGACCAGTGCGCAACTGATCGCGCCCAGCGAGAGGTAGAGTTCCCGCCACGCGAACTCCCGGCCGGGGACGATCTCGAGGTAGACGCTGATGTCCCGCGTCCGGTCGGTCGGCTCGATGACGCCTCGATCGGAGTCGAACCGGAGGATGCCGGTCGTGTCCATCTTCGGCAGGTGCGTCTGCTGGAGCGTCGTATAGACCCGCTTTCGCTGTGCGGGGGTGACGCCCTCGAGGGTCGTGTCGTACTCCCAGGCGGCCAATTGCTGGGCGAGGTCGCCGAGTTCGACGGGCCGGTCGTCCTGTTTGAGATACTGGAGGACGTAGCGCCGTCGTTGATTCCGCAGCACCTCGAATATCTCGCCCTTGGTGAGCTGTTCCTCGGTATCGTCGTCGCCGTCGTTGCCGTCGTCGCCGTCGTTGCTGTCGTTGCTGTCGTCGTCGGCAGTCGCCGCGGTCGCGTCGGTCTCGTCCCTCGCGGTCCGATCCGCGGTACGCTGTCGTTGCACCACAGTGATCACCCCGACTTACCGGCCGATTCCGGTCGTTTGTTTGCTGTCAGATCCAGTCGTGCACCCATCACTTCGGTCGGATGAACCCCACCCATATAACTGTCCTGACGAACTCACCGCTCGATCACTTGGCCGCTCGGTCGGAGCCGAGTACCGTCGCGATCGAGTCGGCGATCTCGCCACCCAGCCCCGCCTTCGTCCCCTCGTAGCGAGCGGCATCGCTCGCGTGGACCAGCAGCGCGGTCGTCGTCTCCGCACCCATCACGCTCGCGTCGTTGGCGACGACGAAGGCGAGATTCGCCCGCTCGAGCGTCCGCCTGGCCTGTTCGATCATCGCGTCTTCGTCGCCCGAGGTTTCGGTCTTGAAGCCGACTATCGCCAGTTCGGGGTACTGGGACCGCATCTCGTCGATGAGCTTCGGCGTCGGCTCGAGTTCGAGCGTGAGTTCACGGCCCGAGCGGATCTTCTCGTCGCTCGCGTCGACGGTGTAGTCCCCGATCGCGGCCGCCGAGACGAGCGCGTCGGCGTCCGCACACGCTTCACGCGCGCTCGCGATCATCTCTCGAGCGCTCTCGACGTGGCGCGTCTCCGCGTAGGGAACGTCGGGACCGTCGTGGACGAGGGTCACGTCCGCCCCGCGGACGTAGCAGGCCTTCGCGACGGCCCGTCCCATCTTGCCCGAGGATCGGTTCGTGATGACGCGAACGGGATCGATCGGCTCGCTGGTCGCGCCGCTGGTGACCACGATGCGGTCTCCCTCGAGGGGCCGGTCGCCGGCCGCGCGGGCCACGTCACAGACGATCGCCTCCTCGCTCGCGATCTTGGCTTTCCCCTCCTCGATTCGCGGCTCGACGAAGTCGACCCCCCAGCCCTCGACGGTCTCGATGGCCTCGAGCACGCCAGGATGGTCGTACATCGGTTCGTGCATCGCGGGCGCGATCACGAGCGGCGTATCCGCACCGAGTGCGGTCGTCGCGCACGTGGTCACGGGCGTGTCGTCGACGGCACCGGCGATCTTGCCGACGGTGTTCGCGGTCGCCGGTGCGACGAGGAAGACGTCGGCCCACCCGTCGTACCCGCAGAGATCGACGTGCTCGACGCTGCCCGTAATCTCGGTGACGACCTCGTTCTCGGTGGCGAACTCGACGGCCCACGGATGGACGATTCCCCGCGCGCTGTCCGTCATCACACCGCGTACCGTCGCTCCCTGTCGTCGCAGTTCGTGGGCCAGTTCGACCGTCTTGACGGCCGCGATCGACCCCGTCACGCCGAGCGCGACGTTGACTCCCTCGAGCATTCGTCTGCCATTCCCTCCCGGGGCGTGTTAAGCGTAGCGAGGCGTCGCCACGGGTCGGCCGCTCTCACTCGCTCGTGTCGAGGTCGACCCGCTCGGCGAGCCACTCGAGGGCCCGATCGACGGTCTCGGGGTCGGTGCCGGTCACCTTCAGCCGGTTTCGGCGCTCCGTGGCCGGATAGCTGCCGACGGTCACGTCGAATCGCTCGCGCACGCCGTCGATAGCCTCGGCCATCGATCCCTCCGGCTGGGGCGTGTACGCCGTTCGCGAGACCGCATCGCCGCTGAACTCGGCAGCGACCCGCTCGAACAGCGCCTGCATCTCCGCCGGCACGCCCGGGAACGCGTACACGTTCTCGAGGACGCAGCCGGGACAGAGCCCTTCGGGGTTGCGCACCGGTCGGCTCCCCGCCGGCAGCGCCGCCCAGGCGTCGACGTCGAAATTCAGTTCGTCGGCCGTAACCGTCTCCGGGTCGAGATCGCGGTACTCCGCCACCGTCTCGAGGACGTCCCGACGGACGGACTCGTCGACGGTCAGGTCGCGGTCGAACGCGTCCGCGAGCGCGTCGGCGGTGACGTCGTCGTGGGTCCCGCCGAGCCCGCCGGTCACGACCGTGGCATCGACGGCGGTCGTCCACTCACGGATCGTCGCCGCGATGCGGTCGCCGTCGTCCGGGATCGTCAGGATTCGATCGACGGTCGCGCCGCTCTCGGTCAGCCGGGTCGCGAGCCACTGCGCGTTCGCGTTCGCGATATCTCCGGCGAGTACCTCGTCGCCGACGGTGAGTATGGCGACCTCCATCGGCCGACTCGACGCGCGCGTTCGACAAAAGGATACGGTCGATTTTCCCCGGCCTCAGTCCCGCTCGACGCTCGGGTGCATCGTCGGCTCCTCGTCGAGCGGGTCCGCGAACGCCTCGAGCAGCCGCGCCCGCGCCTTCTCGTCGCGCTCGCGGCGCTCTTCCGCGTCGATCTCCGCACAGCCGGGTGGGACGTCGCGGTCGCGACCGGTGAAGTAGCCCTCGGGGACGATCCAGTCCTGGTAGAAGGGGACCTCGGAGTCGTATACGACCGCGAGAGCGACCTTCGCTCCGTGGCCCGCCGCGACCACCGTCTGATGGGGTTCGTCCGCGATTCGGCCTGCGGCGTAGACGCCGTCGACGGCCGTCCGCCCGCCCTCGTCGACGCTCACGAAATGCTTGTTGCCGCGCTGCATGCGGCCGACGTCCAGCGGCTCGAGGTAGTCGCTGTTCGGCCACGAGGCCGCGATCACCCGCCGGGCTTCGAGCGGCTCGCCGCCCTCGGTCTCGAGGACGAACCCCTCCTCGAGCGCCGCTTCGGTGACCGGTTCGGCGCGGGTCACGCGCCCGAGTTCGAACTCGGCACCCGCGTTTCGGGCCTGTTCGCGGGTCAACTGCAGGTACTGGCGGGCGTCGACGCCGTCCGGGAAGCCGGGGTAGTTCTCGAGGCTGGCGTTGCGCGCGAGGATCGATTCGCCCCCGTCGACGACGAGGGTGTCCAGTCCCGCGCGGGCGGTGAAGATCGCTGCGGCGAGGCCGGCGACGCCCCCGCCCACGATACAGAGGTCTCGCATCGACCGTTGGTTGCCCGCCGCGAGTATAGAAGGTTGCCGTACGCGACCGGTTCGGAGCCGCCGTTCGAGCGGTCACGCGGGCGAACCCGACGGGCGAGTCGATTACCGGTCCGTTTCGGGGGCGTGGATCGGCTCGCGTCCCGCCGGGACGAGCGGGTTCGATACCGCGCTCGTCTCGTACGCGTGACGCTTGCCCCGCAGTCGCATCGCCGTCAGCGCCTTGTGGACCGTCGGCTCCGCGAACAGCGCTCGTTCGTCGCGTCGAATCCGGTCGTCGGGAACCGACCCGTCGGCCCGAAGCCGCTCGAACGCTCGATCGCACTGCTCGCGGATCCGGGCCCAGCAGACCCGCTCGTCGGCCCCGCGCTCGCGGCAGATCGTCGCGACCAGCTCCGCGAGGTGGTTCTGGAAGAGCGCGTAGTACAGCTTCCGGTGGCAGTCCGCCTCGCCGTCGGCGTCCAGGTCCGACTCCGGATACGGCTCGAGCGAACGGCCGCGATCCGCGAGCCGGCCGCCGTGGACCCGGATGCCGCCGAGATCGCGAACCAGCGTCGCGACCGGACGCGCGCCGTCGAAAACGATCAGACTGTTCTGGAGGTGGCTCTCGAGGGCGATCCCGTACGCGGAGAGCAGTCGGAGCTGGTCGGGGACGACGACGCCGGCGTACGCCGCGACGAACGCGACTGCCGCGTCCGCGGTGCTCGGTTCGTCCGTTTCGGCGCGATACCGCTCGAGCAGGTCGCAGACGAGCGGCCGTCCGCTCGCCGGCGAGTCGGCGACGAGACTCGAGGCGACGACCGGAACGGTCCCGTCCGTAACGAGCGGATGGGCCGCCGGCGGCGTCCGCAGCAGACCGGAGAGGTGGCGAGCGTCGTCGTATTTCTCGCCGCTCGGGTGGGGCCCGCCGGGCGGGTCGTAGCAGGTCGCCGCGGGTTCCGCCAGCAGTCCCAGCGTCTCGAACGACTCGCGTTCGGCGATCGCTCGCACGACGTCGGTCACTCGCGGGCCGTTCGCCACGGCGTGGGGGGATAGCGTCCGGACGACGTTCGTCGTCTGGACCGGGATCGCCAGCTTGCAGTGCGGGAGCGGCCCGTCTCGAGTTCGCTCGGTGTCGTACGGCACCACCGTCCGAAGGTTCAGCTGCGGCGTCGCCGGCTGCGCGTACTCGGCGATCGGAACGACGCGGCCGTCGGCACACCGGTCGGCGTATCGGTCCGGTATCGTGCGGTGATACTGGATCGGATGGACGGGAACGACGGCGTACTCGCCGGGAGCGCGCCCCGGAGGCAGCGCCCGCGCGAGCGCGCCCTCGAGTCCGTCGAACGTCGCGAACAGCCGTTCTGTCAGGGAATCCGACCCGGCTGCGCACGTCTCGAGGGCGTACTCGCGGTCGATCGCGACGAACCGGAGGGAGAGCCGGTCGGTGAACTCTGGCGCGTACGCGAGCCCCTCGGCGGGGGTCATCCCGCGGCGGATCTTTCCGCCGGGATGGAAGGGGTGGCCCTCGGTGACGATCCGTTCGAACGAGGTGGCGTCGTCGGCGGCCGGCATTCCGTTCGCGACGGCCTCGAGAGGCGATTCGGTGCCGTCGCCGTCCGTTCTCGCGTGCACGGCCGCGGCGAGTCGCGCGAGCGCGAGATTGGCGACGCTCTCGGCCACTTCGGCGCGGACCCGTCCGGCCTGCTCGGCGTCGCTGAACGCGCCCTCGCGCTCGAGTACCGGGACGAGATCGACCGGATGTGAGATCCGGTCGGCCGAGGGACGGGCCGGGTCGCCCGCCGACCAGCGGCGAACCGGCCCGACCAGTCGGAACCGATCGTAGCCGTGTCGCGCCGCGATCTCGGCGATCAGGATGCTCTCCGAGGCGGGGAGCGGAACGAGCGCGAGTCGCCGACGCTCGTCCGGGCTCGGGTCGACGATCGACCGCAACCGCTCGCCGTCGAGCGCCGAGAGCGGCCGCGGCTCGTCCGGCACCGTCGGGGACGTCTGCGGTCCGAGCGTCACGAATCGACCGGCGGGGAGTTCCGCCGGATCGCCGCGCAGCACCCCGCGGACGAACCGGTGACGGATCTCGCGGCGAGCGCCCTCGATCGCCTCGAGATAGGCCGTCTCGGGCGGCGTCGAGAGATCGTGCGTCGACGAGTACCGGGTCGCGGCACCGAACGCGTCTCGTTCCGCAGCGGTGGCGAGGAACACGCGGCCGCGATCCCGTCGGTTCGTCCCGTTCATGCGTGTGAAATTCGTGTCCAGTGCTTCGACGTGAGCCGTGTTAACTGGCTGGGGGTGCCGTGTTGACTGGTGGGGGGTATCCGACCGGTGCGAGCGCGGCCGCGGGTCGACAGTATGGCAATCCTTACTTTCGAACCCGTCGTACGGCCGGCGTGGACAGAATTCTCCTCAGTACGCTCGCCTATCGGTCGCCCGAGGAGGTTTTCCCGTACGTGCGGTCGTTCACCGACTACCCGCGGTACACGGACCACCTGAAGGCGGTCCACGTGAACGGGAACGGCGGGATCGGCTCCGTTTACGACCTCGAGTTAGCGTGGTGGAAGCTCAGCTACACCGCTCGCTCGAGGGTGACCGATATCACGCCGCCCGAGTCGCTCGCCTGGCAACTGGTCAACGACCTCGACGCCCGCGGCGAGTGGCGCGTCCAACCCGAACCGGAGTCGGCACCGCCGGACGAAGAGACGGCGAGTCGGATCTACTTCGAGGCCAGATACGATCCGCATTCGGCCGACGAGAACGCCATCTCGCTCCCGCGGTTCGTCTCGCTGGACTGGGTCGTCTCGAAGGTCGAACCCAAACTGCTCGGCGAGGCTCGGACCGTCGTCGAGCGGCTGGTCTCGGACATCGAAGGCCGCCCACGGGACGTCGAACTGACGGTTCACGAAATGCCGTAGCGGACCGGTTCGCTGCCCCCGCGGTCAGCCTCGAGTTCGTCGACGCCGAACCGTTCGTCCCTCGATCAGGATCAGGCCAAACCCACTTACTGCTCGGCGGCGATACACCAGATATGTCCGGCAGTAGCGGCCGTTCGAGTCCGCGTTACACGTGGGTGAAACGCTAGTGCGCGCCCTCGTCATCGGCGCGGGCGAGGTCGGATCGAACATCGCCGCCAGTCTGGACGACGAGCATCACGTCGTGGTCGTCGACACGAACGCCGACCGGATCGACGATATCACCTATTCCCACGACGTGCTGGCGATTCAGGGCGACGGCACGTCGATCGGGACGTTGCGGGACGCCGGCATCGAGAACGCCGATCTGGTCATCGCGAGTACCGACGTCGACGAGACGAATATCGTCATCTGCGGGGCGGCGAAGGCGGTCAGCGATCCGTTCACGATCGCCCGCGTCAGGAAGCCGAACCTCCTCCGGACGTGGGAGCAGTCCGAGGGCGCGTTCGGCGTCGATTTCATGGTCTGTACCGACCTGCAGACCGCCGAAACGATCGTCCGAATCGCCGGTCTGCCCGGCGCACACGACGTCGAAACGTTCGCCGACGGACTCGTCCGGATGGCCGAGTTCGAAGTCGGAGCGGACAGCCCCATCGCCGGCGAGACCGTCTCCGAGGCCGACCGCTTCGAGTCGTTGACCTTCGCGGCCCTGCTGCGCGACGACGATGTCATCGTCCCCCGCGGCGACACGGTCATCAACGACGGCGATGCCGCCGTCGTCATCGGCTCTCGGGAGAGCGTCCGGGCGTTCGCGAGCTCGTTGACGCCCGAACCGACGCTCGAGGACGCCAACGAGATCGTCGTCGTCGGCGGCACCGAGATCGGCTACCAGACGGCGCGGCTCTTCGAGGCGGACGGGCTCGAGCCGCGACTGGTCGAACGGGATCCCGCTCGGGCACGGGACCTGGCCGAGCGGCTCCCGGGGACGCTGGTCCTGCAGAGCGACGCGACGGACATCGATTTCCTCGTCAGAGAGCACGTCGACGAATCCGACATCGTCGTCGCCACCCTCGAGAGCGACGAGAAGAACTTGCTCGTCTCCCTGCTGGCGAAACGGCTCGGCGTCCAGCGTACCATCGGGATCGTCGAGTCCGGCGAGTACGTCGACCTCTTCGAGACGGTCGGGATCGACGTCGGCGTCAATCCCCGACTCGTCACGTCCGAGGAGATCACTCGATTCACCCGGGAGCAGCGGACCGAAAACGTCGCCATGCTCGAGTCCGACCGGGCCGAGGTCCTCGAGATCGAGGTCGAAGCCGACAGCGTGCTCTTCGAGACGCGGATTCAGGACGCGATGGGCGAGCTACCGGACGGCGTCGTTATCGGCGCGATCAGCCGCGACGGCGAGCTGATCACGCCGCGGGGCGAGACGGTCGTCCGGGGCGGCGACCACGTGGTCCTCTTCGTCGATACGGCGGTGTTAGACGCGGTCACGTCGGCGATGTGAGACGCGTTCGCTCAGTCGGCGTCCGCGATCCGGTCGGCGACTTCGAGCCCGTTCCCGAGGGCCACGTGGAGTCGGCCCTCGCCGGCGACCCAGTCGCCGAGGCAGTACAGCCCCTCGTCTTCGGCGCGCCGCAGGGGTTCGCGGGGGACGCCGCCTTCCGGTAACGCGTACCGCCAGCCCTGGTGATCGGACCAGTCCGGTTCGCGCAGGCGGTCGTCCTCGAGGAGGTCGGCGGTCAGTTCGGCGAGCGCCTCGAGCGTCTCGGCCGGTGGGTCGTCGTACCGATCGACCGACCACTCGTGGTTCGCCTGGACGACCAGCAACGACTCGCCGTCGGGGACGTGTCCGGGTTTGCACTCCTCGCGGGCGATCCAGCCGATCTCGTGCGCCTTGTCCGTGTTGACCAGCGCGTAGTAGGGCCACTCGAGTTCGAACGGGTAGTGGAAGACGCCGGTCCAGACCGTCCGAAAGGGGACGGAGTCGACGGCGTCCGCGAGGGAGTCGCGAACGTCGGCGTCCCAGTCGGCCGACCGCAGCAGTTCGGCGGTCTGCGGTGCCGGCGGGTTCAGGAGGAGGCTGTCGAAGGGGCCCCAGCGAGTTCCGTCGGCGTCCTCGAGCGACCAGCGACCGGTCTCGTCGTCGGTTCGGTGGAGCGTCGTCACTCGCGTTGCGCGGTGGACGGTCGCGTCGGTGCGGGCGAACAGCCGCTTTGCGACCTGGGTCAGCCCTCGGCGGTAGGTCCACTTCTGGTCGTCGCGACCGTCCCCCTCGGAAATCGTTCCCGCGCCGTCGAACGTCCAGATCGGGTCCCCAATGTCGACCAATCCCTCCGTGTCCAGCGTCTCGGTCAGTAGCTCGACTACCCGCTCGTCGTCGGGTCTGATGTAGTTCGCGCCGTAGTCGTAGACGACGTCGTCGCGACGCCTCGTCGCGGCCCGCCCGCAGACGCCGCGGGACTTCTCGAGCACCGTCGTCTCGGTGTCGTCGAGGCCGTCCTCGAGGCTGGCGGCCGCGGCGGCGGCGGCCACGCCCGCGCCGACGATTCCGATTCGCGTCATAGTTCCCGTTCGGGGCTGCATCCTCAAGAACCCGAGCACTATCAGCGTCGGTCACCGAGGCCGCAGGGAGCGCGACGCCGCGATATCGACCGGAGTGGATCGTCGCACATCGCAGCGAGAACGGGTCCAACACGAACGTGGGTTCGCTGCGACGGAAATACTGTGTATAGCACTCTCATAAACAGTTTCGTTGACAGATAGTAACCATTTATTTTTATACGTCCTTCACCCTGGAGCGAGATAGACACATGAATACAACTGAATCATCGGTTCGGCGTCGGAGACTTCTGGTGTCCGGTGGGAGCGTTCTCACGCTGGGTATTGCAGGATGCCTCGGCGGCGACGAATCGTCGGAGGGGTCGGACGAGCCGAACGAGTCCGACTCGGACGACACTGACGACTCGGACGACAACGAGGGGACCGACGACCACGAGAGTCACGACCACGAGACCGAGCACGAAGTGGGGAAGCCGGTCGCCGAGATCGAGGTCGAAATGGTAACGAACGACGACGGCAAGCACTTCGGCCCTCACGTGGTCCACGTCGAGAGCGGGGGAACCGTCAGATGGGTGCTGAAATCGGGCTCTCACGATACGACCGCGTACCATCCGGAAACGCACGGTGACCAGCAACGAATCCCCGACGGGGCCGAGCCCTGGGCTAGCGACCTCCTGAGCGACGAAGGTGACACGTTCGAGCGGACGTTCGACGTCGAGGGCGTCTACGACTACGCCTGCACCCCCCACGAAGGAGCGGGAATGATCGGGACCGTCGTCGTCGGCTGGCCAGCTCCGGACGATCAACCCGGTCTTGCGCCCCCCGCTGACGACCGGCCCGACGCAGCTATCGACCAGCTCGAGCGATACAACGAGCAGGTTCGCACGGTGCTCGAGGAGGGTGACGGCGCCGGAACCGACGGAAACGAAACGGCAGGCGACAGCCACGATCACGAACACTGAGCCGTCCGATTCGACCGGAGACGAGCCGACTCCACTTTCCGGCCGAGACGGGGACTGGCGTTCTCGGAACCGGCGGCCGACGCCATCACCGTGATTGCTCGAGCCGACGAACAGTCCGGCGAGGCGGTCGATCGAACGGCTTTTGCAACGTCGGCAGGTAGGTGCCAGCGATGGACGTACTGATCGTCGGCGCGGGGGCCATGGGGACGTGGTTCGGCGGTGCGGTCGACGGCCGAGTCGCGTTCGCCGACGTGGACCGAGACGCGGCGGCCGCCGCGGCCGATGCGGTCGGAGGAGCCGTCGCGGACCTCGAGGGCGGGGCGACGTACGACGTCGTCTGTCTCGCGGTTCCGATGACGCACGTGACCGACGCGATCGCCGACCAGGCCGATCGGGCCGAGCGAGCGATCGTCGACGTTTCGGGCGTGATGGAACCCGCACTCGAGGCGATGGAGCGTCACGCACCGACCGCGGAACGGGCGAGTTTGCACCCGCTTTTCGCGCCCGAACGGGCACCCGGTACCATCGCCGTCGTTCGCGATCGAGCGGGGCCGACGACGGACGACCTCCTCGCCGGGCTCGAGACCCGCGGGAACGCGTTGCTCGAGACGACGGCGGGGGAACACGACGAGGCCATGGAGACGGTGCAGGCGGCGACCCACGCCGCGGTTCTCTCGTTCGCCCTCGCGGCCGAGTCGGTCCCCGACGGGTTCGAGACGCCGATCTACGAAGAGCTCCGCCGGCTCGCCCGACAGGTGACCGGCGGCACGCCGCGAGTCTACGCCGACATTCAGGCGACGTTCGACGGTGCGGACGCGGTCGCCGACGCCGCGGCCGAGATCGCCGCCGCCGACACCGACGGTCTCGAATCGCTGTACCGAGAGGCGGCGGCGAACTGGCACGGCGGACCCGACGACCGACGGGGTGATCGCGAGTGACCGATCAGCGAGAGGCGATCCGATCGAACGCGAAGTACCTGCGCAACGTCCGGCCGATCGACCCCGAGGAGATCTGCGAGTACGTCGAGGGGAACCCGCATCCGGCCGTCGTCCGACAACACCTCCGGGAGGACGCCGCGATACTCGGCCTGATCGAACGCGACGACGGCACGTTCGTCCCCGTCGACGACGAGCCCGTCCGGCCCCTCCGTGGACCGGTCGAGCGGTTCCCCGCCGCGTACGAGCGTCGCCTCGAGGACCTGCTCGCCGACTGGTACGGGCCGAACTGGCACGACGGCGCGTCGGGCGACCTGCTCCGATCGACGATCCGCCGGTTCAAATCGCAGTACCTCGACGGCCGCCCGGTCGAGTACGACGAGGACGTCGCGGCGGGCTACGCGATCTACCACTTGCCGGGCTACTACGCGGCGGTGCAGTACGCGCTCGACGACCTCGCCGACCGGGGCCTGCTGGATCGCGACCTCCGGGTACTCGACGTCGGGGCGGGCGTCGGCGGCCCCGCGCTCGGGCTCTGTGACTACCTCCCCGACGACGCCCTGCTCGAGTACCACGCCGTCGAGCCCAGCGCGGCCGCGGACGTGCTCGAGGACCTGCTCGCGGAGACCGGCCGGAACGTCCACACGACGATCCACCGGACGACCGCGGAGGCGTTCGCTTCGAGGGAGCCCGTCGGCGATGACGACGGCGAGCGGCGTTCCGCGGACGGATTCGACCTCGTCCTCTGCTGTAACGTCCTGAGCGAACTCGACGATCCGGTCTCGGTCGCGCGGTCGTACCTCGAGACTCTCGCGCCGGACGGAACGTTCCTCGCGATGGCCCCCGCGGACAAGAACACCAGCGTGGGACTGCGCGAGATCGAGCGCGAACTCGAGGACGAACGACTCCGAGAACGGGCGAACGTGGCCGTCGACGCGACCGCTGGGGACGCGGCCGCCCGCCGGCGCGGCGAGGTGACCGTTTACGGCCCCACGGTCCGGCTCTGGCCGGGCGAACGGCCGTCGGATCGGGGCTGGTCGTTCGACGTCCGGCCGGATCTGGCCGTGCCCGCGTTCCAGCGGCGGCTCGACGACGCCGCGCCGCCCGACGACGAGGACCACACGCCCGGCGAGTTCGTCAACGTCGACGTCCAGTTTTCCTACTCGCAGCTCCGGCTCGACGGCCGGCGGCGGATCGAGACGGCGCTCGAGACCGACGAGTGGGCGAAGATGGCCGAGATGGAGCGCCACGTGACGAACCGGATCGACCTCGTCGCGGCGAAGCTCAGCCGCTCGCTCGCCGACGACGAGACCGGCGGCCGCGGCGGGCGGTCGAACCCCCTGTTCAAGATCAGCGACGGCAGCGAGGCGGTCGATCACTACGCGGTCGTCACGACCGAGACCGCGCTCAATCGCCCCCTGCTCGAGGCCGACTACGGGGATCTCTGTTCGTTCGAGGGGATCCTCGCGCTCTGGAACGACGACGAGGCGGCGTACAACCTGGTCGTCGACGAGGAGACGATCGTCGATCGGATCGGCTGAGCGAGGACGGAAGCGGTGGGCTTTTCGCACCGCCGCCCGACCGCGGTGACATGAGCGACGACCTCGAGATCCTGTTGACCAACGACGACGGGATCGACAGCACCGGTATCCGGGCGCTGTACGATGCCCTCTCCGAACACGCCAACGTGACCGTCGTTGCGCCGGCCGACGACCGGAGCGCTTGCGGCCGGTCGCTCTCGCACGAAGTCGAAGTCGACGAGCGCGAGCTGGGGTACGCGGTCCACGGAACCCCCGCCGACTGCGTCGTCGCCGGCCTCGCCGAACTCGGCCCGTTTCCCGACCTGGTCGTCGCGGGCTGTAACAAGGGCGCGAACCTCGGCGAGTACGTCCTCGGACGCTCGGGAACGATCAGCGCGGCCGTCGAGGCCGCCTTCTTCGACGTCCCTGCGATCGCGACGTCGCTGTACGTTCCCATCGACGACGCGCCGTTCGCGGAGGTCGAGGTGACGGCCGACGAGTACGCCGAGGCGGCCCGCGTGACGAGTTACCTCGCAGAACACGCGCTCGAGGCGGGCGTCTTCGAACAGGCGGCCTACCTCAACGTCAACGTCCCGCTGCCGGACGGTGGACCTGCACCGGTCGAGATCACGCGTCCCTCGAAACGGTACGAGATGGACGCCGAGCGCGACGGGACACACGTCTCGCTCCACGATCGCGTCTGGGACGATATGGATCCCGACTCGCTCCCGGACCCCGATGGAACGGACCGTCGCGCCGTCGTCGAGGGCCGTATCAGCGTCTCGCCGCTGACTGCACCGCACTCGACGAATCACCACGAGGCCCTCGACGAACTCGCCGCGTCGTACCACGAGACCGTTGGATCGGGCGACCGCTGAAACCGTGTCGCCGAATCCCGAGTCCCGAGTTCGCTCCGGTGCTCGAGTCGCCGGTCGATGGTGCGAGCCATCCGCAATTGCGACCCTGACGGGCGGAAGCTGGAGACGACGGCGGTATCGAACGTGTGGTACGTTCGACGGTTCGTCGCGTCGCGTTGGTCGGCGAGCCTGTCGGTCGCTGAAAGTGATAACTGACTTGCGGGTCGCAAGGCGGTCGCTATTCGACCACGGTCCCGTCACGATAGTTACGACGTAATCAACTGGACACATATATGTCACATTCAAAACATAAAATCAAGGTAGGTGGACGTTCAAGCTGCGGTAGTCCCAACGGAGCGTGATCGACACATGGTATTCAATACACTCTGGACCCGCCTCTCGTCTCTCTGGAGCGGCTCGGCAGACGAGTCCCCATCGGATGAGTCCGCGTCGACGACGGCCGACGAATCGAACGACGACGCCGAGGACGAAACGCTGAGCTACGCCGAAGAGATCGAATACGGCGTCGACGAACGCGATCTTCCGGACGAAGACAAGGTTCTCAGATTACTCGTCAAACGCGGCGGCCGCGTCGACCAATCGACGGTCCGTGAGGAAACCGGCTGGTCCCGAGAGCGCCTCGAGGGTGTCATCGATCGCATGGAAGACGACGACCAGATCAGCGCGATCACCGTCGGCCGCAAGCGCGTGATCTGTCGGCGCGGCTTCGAACCCAAGGGGTATCGCGGTCATCTCAACGAGTAGTTCCGATTTCCCGACCACCAGCTACCGGCAGCGTTCTCTCCCTCGTCGTGGCGGGCCGACTCGAGCAGCGTCGTGACCGATCGTTCCGGTCTCCTGGGGCGGTCCGAGCGATCACACGCCGCACCGGTATCCGCGGCGTCGATGTCCGCGTCACCGACACCGATTCCGATGGCTCTCACGATCGAGGACGCCGCCACGAGCGCCCCCGAAGCGACGGTCGCGGGCGCAGTGCTCGAGTTAGTATCGCCGCGGGTGAGTTTCAGGGACGCCGTACTCCAAGAGGAAACCTTCATTCCGGAGTTCTGTGATTTCCCGGTGGGGATGGCACACAAAGACGACGTATCACGGGTGCTCGCGGCATGCACCGCGTGCGGCTCCGTCTACGCGGCGCGGCAATGGCCCGACGACACGATCCGTGTGATCGGCCAGGACGGATGCTCGTGCGGTTCGACCGACTTCGAACTCGTCGACGATACAGCGGACGACACGGAGGTGGATTTCGAGGGCGGGTAACGAGCCGTCTCCGCGGTCCGACTCGAGCGTGAGGGATACTTCGCGATCCGACGCGGCCGAGACCCCCCACCCACGTGATCGGCCAACTCACTGGACCATCATGTTTAAGCGAACGAGTTGCGAAGGCACCTACCATGCCTTCAGACGAGTTCCTCGATGGTGAATCGCTCACCGGACGACAAGCGGGAATCATTTTCTTCGGGTTCCTCAGTTTCATTATCCTCTCCGGCGTCGCGCTCGTGCTTTTCAGAGGCCTCTTCTGACGACGCTCCGCGAGGTGGCCGCGTTCGACGCGCGCTCGAGCGAGGGTTCGCCGTTCGAACCCCGACCGTCGCTCCGGGAGGCGGTGATTTCCTCGATGAGTTTTTTATGCCGGGAGTCAGTAGGGGGAGGCGATGGAAGATCCGGATGACCTCCCCGGTTCCGAGGCCGACCGGATGGTCGAGCGCGACAACACGTACACGCATTCTGCGCACGGCCGCGTTACTGTCACCGGTATCTGGCGGGGAGTCGAAGAAGTCGACTCGGCTCGAAACACGAATCAAAAAGACGTAATTATCGTCCGGTACTCGACCGTGGAGAACGACGAACCCGTGGACGAACTCACGGATACGCTGGACGAGTTTCTCGACGCCACCGAATAGCGACCGTCCGCCCGTCGCACCGGACTCGAGTTCGACTGACCCAGTTCGGCGGTCGGCGGTTCGATACAGTGATCGGCATACTGCCGCCTGCTCGTCACGGTCGCGGCCGGCTCCGTTCGACGCCTGTCGCGGGTCACACATCGTCGGTGGTTTCTGGAGGGGAGTGTCGGATTCGGCCCTTCCCTGAAGGGCAGGGCGCTCTCCTTGCACTTCCGTACCCGCGACGGACCGCTCGTCAGCGGTGTCGGTGACGATCTCGTGGTAGCTGTGGCGTCACGCGGAAGCACGTTCCGTCCGTTCATCTCCGTGACGCGTATTCGGCGCTCGAACGGACACGTAGCGCGCCCTCACGCGATCGCGCTCTCCTTGTCCGCGGCGGCCGTGAGGTGTTCTCTCCTACTTGGCCATCTCGTGGATAACTGGCTCGAGCGATTCGCCGTGCTCGGTCAGCGAGTACCCGACGCACACCGGTTTCTCGCTGACGATTTCCCTGTCGATCGACCGCTTTTCCTCACGACCTTCCAGCACGTCCGAGCGGACCGTGCTCGAGCTGCCATCCACTTCCGTCCTCAGCGCGGTGAACCCGAGGGGCCGTTGGCGAGCAGTCGATGGGGAGCCATCGTGTACCACTTCTTGCCGATCACCGTCGCAGTGGAGACGGGACGCCAGTCTTCGCCCGCACACCACACTTTCAGTTGCCCCGTCGACCCGACCATGTCTCTGTACTGATGCCGGGTCGTCATGCAGTTACGTACTGTAACCTAGTTACGATAGATACCTACTTGCCGCTCCGCAGTACGCGATGGCCTGCCTCTCGGAGCGGGAGGGAGGTCAAGCCATCAGTAGCGCGTCGATCCAGTCGTCCGACTGGATCCAGGCATCGTCGATCCGCTCGTCATAGACGATCACCTGTAAGTCGTCCGTCTGGACGGCGGAATACTGCTCGAGCGAAACTGCGTCGACGCCGACCGTCGTATGTTGATCCGATGGTATGGTGTCTGCGGACATGTGGTTCCTTCGGGTGAGTTACCTTGTAGCACCAACTAACACTTGGTTACTTATAAGACCACGCGAACGGCTGGGTAACGAGGTAACACGGCGGTAAGTTCGTCCTCAACGCTCGCCGACTCCGCGGCCACGACCGAATCCGGGACGGAGTAGAGCGATTTCCTCGCGTCGCGGGAGTAGACGCGTTCGTCGGCGATGTCGGCATCGCGGAGGCGTTCTCGCGACGTCGTTCCTGTTTGAACGTCCCGAGACGGTTCTGCGGTGAGACGACCGTTTCGCGTGTTGCACGACCGAGGCTATCCGTGGGCGAAACACGACCGACGAGCCGGCAACGAGCGGGAAAATCGCACGGACGCACGTGTGGTCCTGGGTCGACGTCGAACGAGGGGCGTGAACAGTCGTCTGGATCAGTGTTGCGAGGCTTCGATCTTCGCGTAGTACTCTTCTTTCGACCAGTCACCGTCGAGATACGCGGTAGCCCACTCGGGTTCGAGAAAGACCATGAAATCCGGCAACTCGTTGTCGTCGAGGGCGGTCGGCATCGATCGATACTCGAATCCCCGATCCACGATGTCGGCGTAGGCGTCGCCGAGAATCGGGACGTCATCGTCCACGCCGCCGCTGTCGGTGTACTCGGGGACGAGCATGCTGTGGAACTGCCATTTCATCACCGAGAGGTCGTCGTCGATCGCCTCGATCATCTCCGCCGCGAGCGCGCTCGCTTCGTCACTGATGTCACTTCCGACGTCGCCCCGGTTATCGTCGTCGCCAGCCTCCCCTTCGGCGTTCTCCTCACTCTCGTCCGTACCACCGAGGCAGCCGGCGACCGTTCCGAGGCCGACGGCAGTCCCGATAGTCAGCACTGATCGTCTCGATACGCTGTCGACAGTATCGGATATCTTTCGTTTCACAGTATTTCTCCGTTCGAGCGGTTCCTACGAAGAGACGGGTACTGCCTCGTAAAAACGTATGCTCGATCGTGTTCCGTCGACGAACGATCGATTCGTGGACACGAATGACGGGCTCGGTAGAAACACCGATTCCTGACGGTCCCTCGTCAGGATGTCACCTCGCAGAGGTCGTCACTCGGAACTCGTTACCGACTTCGGACAGATAGCCGCGTTTGAACTGTCGAATCTGGGTGTGGCCCGCGTCGAGCGCCAGGGTTGGGGCCGTCGGAATGACGAGCGTTCGAGGACATCCTCGAGGTCGGGCGGGGCCGTACTTCCGAAGGGCGAGCTTCGAGCGATGACGTTTCTCGATTCGTCGGTCATCGTCAACATGCTCGAGGGCGTCGATGAAACCGTCGCGCTCGAGGCCGCTCGGCTGCAAGACGAACTCCTCACCGCTGGCGACCGGGTAGCCGGTCGTGATCTGCTGATCGCGGCGATCGCCCGCTCGAGCGGCGATCACCTCGTCGTTGCGGATTCGGATTTTGAGACGGACGCCCTCGAGTCCACCACGCAGGTGACGAAAGATGGTCGAGTCGCGTTATATTTGGACACGAGCACACTGCGAATATTATGTCCAAGAATTGGTGGGAAAATCGGACAAACGATCTGGGAGTAGCGTTCAATACAATCACACGGCTGTCCCGCAACCACAATGCTGTTGTAGTTTTACTATAAAAACCGATTCTAATGACAAAGCCGATCGAAGGTGAGACGAGTACGTTCGAGCGAACATTTACCGTTGAAGATGTGCAGCAGTTTGCGGAACTCTCCGGTGACGACCAACCCCGTCATACTGAGCCGGACGAAGATGGGCGAGTGATGGTACAGGGGTTGTTGACCGCGACTCTACCGACGAAACTGGGTGGTGATAACGAAGTATTGGCCAGTACGATGGAATTTAACTTCCATCAGCCGGTCTACACTGGCGAACCGATCACGTGTCGATCAACGTTTGACACAGTCGTAGAACGAGATGACCGCTACGAATTCGTGTCGGATGTCGTCTGTGAGAACACGGACGGTGAGACTGTGTTGACCTCGACGACCGAGGGTATCATCTGGAAAGACGACTAGCTCGAACAACGATACGTACACTCGCTAGTCTGAGTTCGACGTATCCGAGAAGACAGACGACGCCGGACGGGATTGGATTGAACCAGGCTTGAAACCCTATTCAGTACGGTCGTCGGATCATACGCGACAGCAGGCGCTCCCCGCCAAGTGCGTCAAATAGCCGTTCCTGGGGCGGAACTCTGAAATGACGTGTAAGACTGTAGACGCTCGTCTCGTTGGTGGATGCGACCGCGTAGCCGACGAACGGCCGACCGTCAGTTATCCCGCCGCCGGATGTACAACAGGACGCCGAGCATCGCGACGACTACGGGCGACCCCACGAGGAGACCACCGACGATCGCTAACTGACCGACTGTCGACCGTTCCGCCCGCTCGCCGAGCCAGAACCAGTAGATGCTGCCCTGATACCGGACGGTAATCCGGTCGTGGAGGGTGAGTTCCGTCGTCTCGTTCAGGTGACGGGCGCGCTCTTCGGGGATGGGAGTGACACTGTTGTCACTGCCGTCGTACAGTTCGTCGAACGCTTCCTGAGCGTCAGCAGCGAGGTTCCCGTAGTCGGTGATGGTGGTGTTGTTCGGGCCAGCGTCGTCGCTATCCTGTACGGGGACAGCGTCGTCGCCGTCCAGCGCGTGGATGGACATCGTGTAGTCGTCGCTGTTGGCCTCGACAGTGGACGCGAATTCGAGCCCACCGATGCCGGCACCACAGAGACCACCGACGACGAGGATGGCCGCAAGCACTCGCCAGGGATCGAGAGCGGACACGTCAGTTGATCACTTTCTTTCGGCTATAATATTTTCTGTGTGTGCCGTCGGAACTGGTCGCCTGGGACAGCGCCAGCGCGCCGAACAGCGTCCCCGGGTCCCGAACCCGCCGACACGCTCGAGCAGCGAATCGTCAGGTTTCCGCAGTCACTGGCTGGAGTCTCTCTGGGTCGCTTCGAGCGCGTCAGCACTGGGACCCCACCCTGAGTGAAGTCCGGAAGGCCGCCACTGCTACCACCGACCCGTGCCCTGTGGCTCCACTACGGGCGAGACCGAGGGTCGAGCACTAGCCGCTCTCGAATGTTTCCTGGGGTGGAGTGAACGTCCCCACCGACACTGAGTACAACGACACCGTCGCAATCCGGAGTAGGGAGGCAACCAACACTGCGAGCGGTGAGAGTATCACGCCAGTTGCGACTGCCACCACGATCGGCATAACCGCCGGGTCGATCGCGGTCGACATGTCGGAGGCGCTCGTATAGACGAACGAGAGGAAGTACGTGACGAGGATAGCCGGGACGCCGGAGTATATCAACTCCCGGGAGAGCCTGGCGAGTTCCTGCTGGAGGGTGAGGGTCTTGAAGAACTGCCGCATCGTCGCGATCCCCTTCAACAGTTCCAGAACGTCGTCCAGCACCTCCGCGGTTTCGTCAGGAAGGCGCTGCCCGTACCTGGCCTGGAACTCCCGTGTCGTATTGAGATGCTCAGCGTAATCTTCGCCGAGCGCGAGGAGTAACACTTCGAACGGGTCGTCGAGCTCCTCGGCAGTCGAGAGGTGCTCAGCGTAGTCGGAAACCGCCGAGACGTACGCCTCAGGGTCGTCCCCGACGTCAAAGGCAACGGCTGTACTCGCGGCTTCGTGTCGGAAGTCCCCGAGACGGCGCTTCAGCGTGTCGGCGAGGAACGTGAGGAACGCACTGGGTTCGTTCGGACTCACAGCCACGTCCGCGATATCCTCGACTGAGCGCCGGTAGTCGAGCGTGCTCTCGAGTTGCTCCGAGAGGGACCCCGCCGAGCCGAACAGTCGCGAGAGGATGAGCTGGTTAATCGACAGGGCCACCGTGAGAAGCGTCAGCAGCCCCGACAGCATACCGCTCGAGAGCGCTGTCGAGAGGTTGCTGCCGGGGCCAACGTAGACGAGGCCGAGTTCGATCAGCAGTGCCGTCAGGACGATGAACAGCAGCGACAGGACGGCGGCTACCCGAAGGCGGCTTCCCGTGAGGAATATCCATCTGACTACTGGATTGGGGTCGTCTCTGGCCCACTCCTTGCTCATCGGCGGATCACTGATACGGCCGTATTACCGTCCGGAGGCGGTTAATGGACGTGGCTGGAGTCACGACTCGAGAATTGGCAGACGAGGACGGTAGCGTGAGAGATCAGCCGGTACGGGTGACGCGGACCGATACAGGAACGTGGGAAGTTCCCGTTATTGATCCAGATGATTATCCCGCTTCAAACAGATGAATCACAGTCAGTTTCTCTTACTCTCGAAACCAGCAGTGAATTACAGAAATAAGCTACTATGATTTGCCTGATTTTCAAGCATATCTGTTACTCACAGAAAGCAGGGTTTTGTTGAGAAGTTTTATTATAGGAACCCAATAGGCATTCACAGCAACCATGACCCTACAAGAAGCTGTTCGCGATGTCAGTGAACAGTACGATGTCCCGGACAACGAGCGTCTCCGGGAGCTGGCACGATCGAACGCGTACCTCCGCGACTAATCCTTATTCCGCCTCAGAACTGCTGTTTTCGCTACGCAGGAAGTCGACGAATCCCTCTCCGGATGATGCTGGCTTCTGAACGAGGCTCCCTTCCCCACCTCGAGTGGCCAGTTCCTCCGCGAACTCGATGCAGTGTGCCTCGTGCAGCTCGGCGTATTTCTCCCAGCCTCGTCGTAATGCATATCGAGGTCGTAGTCCTCGAGGAGAATCTCGATATCGTTCCGTGGTGTCCGCGAACCCACTTCCTGGGGACAGTCGACTACCTCAAGTGCGATTTCCCTGCTTTATCGATCAGATTCTCGTTGAATCCGTCTTCATTACGTCCCTGGCGGACCCGCGACGAGAGTCCTATCGGTCCGGTCGTTCGTCATAATGCTTGACCAACACCCGAAGCCACCAAAGTTTCAGACCGACGCTGACCACGACGCCGAGCGTCGCTTCCTTCGGTGACCGTCGCCACGCGGCGTACAGCGCGTAAACGAACCCGAGCGCACCGACGGTGTTACAGACGTTCGGGTAGTCGAGCCCGACCGTCGGGTTTGACTCCTCCCTGATCCACCACCGCTCGGCAAGCACGGCGCGAGTCATCCACGCGTCCTCGGTTTCGGGTGGCGAGAACAGGAACGGATTAATCGCAGTCCACGCGAGCGCGGCACCGACCATCCGCCAGTTGCGCCGATAGATAGCGTAGACGATGACAGCACCCAGTGGGACGCGCGTCCAACCGCTTTTTGGATTCGAATGACGGTTCCAGAACCGATCGTCGAATTGGTCAATTGTACCGCCGACCATACTTACCGGTCCGTCTGACGAATTAAATAATCTAGTTCGAGAACCCAACCCTCGACACGCTATCCGCTGAATATACAGACTGTACTTGCGGTGAATACTGTGTCCGCGAAGCCGGTCCTCGAGGACTGCGATAAGTACAGGCGAAGCACGTAACGTTCAGCGCAGCAGGTGAGATCACTGCTGGTCAGAACCCTGACTGAGATCGCTCATACTGGCTATAAGACGATAGATTGGTGTACCATAGAGGAGAACGAGGACGGGCAATACAATAATCGACGGAGTATCTCCATCGCCGATTACGTACACAATCGACGCTAAGAGGAACGTGATTATGGCAAGGAAGTATTCCGTTCGATCCATAGCGACCAAAAAGAAGCCAAATATTTATCAATTTTCACTTTGAGTATAGACCCTCCATTCTCGCCTATAGATAACGGAATGTTCAGATGTACGTTGTTCACTTCGCATACGTACTTACCGCAAGTACCGTGTCCGCGAAGCCGGTCCTCGAGGACTATAATAAGAAGTATATCGGCTTGTCCGAGAACTGCATGAGAGTCGGGCAGAGATCGTGAACCAGCGGTAAGTACAGGCCAAGCAGATAACGAAGTAGCAATTAACTCTACCCTCTATTAACAGAAGGCCTATATTATAGAAATACTACACATTATGTATGAATGATGACCAGTATTTGATGATAACAGCACATCTTCGTGCGATTCGTTCGGCTATCGTTGCCTTAGCGTTTGCAGTTCTTGCTGTTGCGACTATTATAAGTGGAGACAAATCGTGGACAGCCTATCTGCTTTTCATTAGTCTCGCTATTTGTGTGTATTCGTTTATGCAAACTGCTGACAATTCGTAGCTCAATCTATCATGTTCCATACGCAGACGTAGTTACCGGCAGGACTGTGTCCGAGAATTCGATGAGAGTCGGAGACGATCTCGAGTCAACAGTAAGTACAGACGGACATAGAGCGGAAAGCGTACGGACGAACTATACTAGTGCGCTTCTCGGACGTAGAATTCTTGTGCTCGAATAGCAATTGCAAATATGATGGAGGCTCCGCAGTTCTACATCCGTTTTGAGGAGTGGGCACAGGCCAAGTCTCGCAGTGGATTTGCTCTCCTCGTCGGTGTCGGGTCAGCGGTAGGACTGCTCGTTGTCAGCCCGCTATTCAACGATATCGGGATTGTGAACTACTCCGCCCTACTCACTCGCCGCTAACGCGACTCGTTCCTTGAGGACGGAGCTTCCTGTTTCTACGACGCGACTTGCAGACACAGAACGAGTGTCCGCAGAGGTAGCAGTCTCCACAGGCGTGCCTTTGGA